>CACYLY010000039.1 GCA_902775355.1 Oscillospiraceae bacterium | reverse complement strand
ATGGGAGCATAGCACCATCGCTCGCAGACATGGATCTACATCGCGTCACTGAGCAACCCACTGAGGCTGTAGATTGGATTCATGACGTTGGCCCCGAATGGTATGTGCTTGTCCCGGTTGAAGCTAATGGTATCAATTCAAACAGTGGGGTACTCACCGTGTATATTGGAGCTATCGACAGAAACGAGCTTTACGTACCTATTGGGACATGTTTTACTCAAATTCCCTAACCTGTTCATTGCCCGCCCTCCCTAACCGGAGTGGCGGGCTCTTTTTGCATCTATGTGCTATACTCAGTGAAGAAATAGCAGCTTTTTCTTGTAACCTGTCGAAATGCTTTCCGTCTATAGGGATGAGAGCTCTCAAGGAGGTTTTCCCATGGAAGACGCAGCGATTGTGGATCTGTACTGGCAGCGCTCGGATCAGGCCATATCCGAGACTGACCGGAAGTACGGCAGATACTGCCACCGGATCGCCATGAATATCTGTACAGACAACGAAGATGCGGAGGAATGTGTGAACGACACCTGGTTTCGGGCATGGAATGGGCCAGTCAGATCCAGAACGTGAAGTAGAAGTCAGGGAATTGGAAGACGCCATTGACCGTTTTGTCAATGAGCTGCCGGAGACGGATCAGATCATCTTCATCTCTCGCTATTGGTTTCTCGCGCCGGTTGCGGAGATTGCCAAGAAGAGCGGCTGCACCCAAAGCAAGGTGAAAACTACCCTGTTTCGCCTACGGAGAAAGCTGCGCGACAGACTACAGGAGGAGGGCTTATGCTGAACGAGGAACTGCTGTTGGATGCCATGCAGGGTATCCGTTTGGATAATGTAAAAAAGGCAGAGATTTTTCTCGGGTATGCGGAAGAAGCGACGCCTCAATTCCACGTTAACCGCAAGCTGTGGAGCACCTTGCTTGTTGCGGCGATCATCGTTTCCCTCTTTACTGTGACCGCATATGCCCTGGGCTGGTTTCAAATGAATCATCATGTCAGCCGGGAGACCTATACTGCTACTATTGGGCAGCAGCAGGTCGAGTGGAAGGGAGAATATGCCTTTGAGTTTGAGGGACCGGAGGAATGCCCAGAGGTGCGCTTCCGCGTCACATGGTCGCCAAGCGACGACTACTGGTATCCTGCGAGTTGGGCCGTCGGCAGGACGAAGCTGGTAGAGGGCAGGGAGATCTACAATGAAGAATTCGGCGTCTATATGCCCTCTTGCGTAGTAGACATCATGTACGCGCCTCAGTTCGTAGATGGCGGTGCCATGATTCTCATAGGCTTCAAGCCCGGTGAAATCACCCGGGAGGCCTGGGGTGAAGTAGAGGTCTACAAGTTTCAGGCCACAGCTACCCATGCCATCGACCGGGAGCAGACGCAGTTTCCCACCGGAAACTTTGTGATCCTGTTCCATCCGGAGGAGGGCTGGATCATAGGCATCCGGGGCTATGACAGCATGGAGAATATGGAAGGGATCGCCCGTGGACTGACGGTAGAGCCTACCGGGAGAACCGTTCACAAGAAGGATTTTGACAGCAAATACGACTTTTGTGATATCTACATCGGATAGGAGAAGAATGAGTAAAACAAACAGAATATTGAGTTTTCTGCTGACGCTGGCTATGCTTGCCTCGCTCTGCGCCTGTGGGAAGCTTACATCGGGAGAAGATGCCGAGGTTATTGTGATCGGTGAGCCGCAAATCTCTGCTGAGACAGAACAGGGCTTTATTACTACCGAGTTGCCCATGCCGGAGGGCTATCAAGACTTTGGTGGACTGCAAAGCTTAGGTGACAGTCTGTACCTGCACGCAGAGACGCCAGACGGCGGATTTGCTGTGCTGCGCTATGATACCCTTGCTGACGAGTGGCAAAGCTGGGAACTGGAAACAGGCGATGCAAAGTACCCTCGGATCGAAGCATTCTCCGTGGCAGATGGCGCCGTCTGGGTACGACTGATGGAGGGCTATTCCGATGAGGAAATGGTCAGGCGGGATTTCTCTTGCAAGCTGCATTATTTCCTGATCGTGCTGGATACGCAAAGCGGCGCACAGACCTGCACATGCATCGACTTCTGGAGAAATGGGAATGACAGCGACCCCTATCTGACCGGGCTTGTCGCTCTGGACAAAGAGCGAGCGATCCTGAACGACGACGAGACCGTGCGTCTCATCAACCGGGACGCACAGATACTCGATAAGCTCGATCTGCCGTTGATGGGTTTTACACAATGCATTTGGATCAGCGATGCGCTCTATTTATCCACCTATGACGGGTATTGCCCTTTTGATCCGGACACGCTCCAATGCGGAAAGCCCTTGGAGGGCCTTCTGTGGGAGCCGGTTTACAGCAGTCAGCGGGGCCGCATCCTGGTCACAAAGGAGCGCATGCTGCAGGAATATGACCCGAATACCGGCAGCATGACCCCTGTTTTCAGCTGGATGGACGTTGCACTGAATTATGCCAGTCTGCAGGGATACAGCGCATACATCGGGCTGGAGAATTCCAAAGGTGACCTGTTCTATTTAGCGAACAACAAGCTCACAAAAGTAAGTCCCGGCATGGTGCCGGTGAAGAAGACGCTGACGCTGGGCTGCTTTGCCGATGCCACGGCCCAGGGCTATGAGTACAGCGAAACCGACTACACCTGCCCGGAGGTGCTGCTGGATGCGATCATGCGTTTCAATCAGACGGACCCGGAATACCGCATTGCCATCAAGCCTATGGTGTGGCATGACGAAGCGGAGCGGAACAAGCTGATGATCCAGCTTGCGACAGAGAACGAGATTGATGTGCTGGACACCAGCTTGCTCCCGCCCGGCGCGGTGGATCGGCAGCTTTTGGTCGATCTTCTGCCCTATATCGACGCTGATCCGGATATCAGCCGGGAGGATTTCATTCCCAGTCTCTTTTCCGCGCTGACCGAGAGAGGCGGCCTGTATGAGTACACGGACAAGTTCACCCTGCTGACTATACTTGGCGCAGAGCATCTCGGAATCAGCCGGGAGGAATGGACGCCCGATAAAGCGATAGAAGTGCTCACGCAGGAAGAAAGCGTGCCCTACATGACACAGGAGCAAATGATAATACTGTTCTCCTGGGCGGCCACGGCAGAGTTTATGGACCGGAGCAGCGGCACTTGCAGCTTCGACAGCCCCGCCTTTATCGGCTGGCTGGAGCTGATGATACGACTCCCGGTCATTTCACCGGAAGGAGCATCCTTCTTCACTCCCGGCTGCGACTGGCTGATCTCCTATGACTTTGCTTCCGAGGCAGGCTACCGCCCACGCATGACCTTCAAGGATGAAGCGGCTGTTCTCGGCTTCCCCGGCTCAACGGGTACAGGAACCTACTTCATGAAGCTGTTGCCTGCGGAAGGAATGGGACATAGCGGTCAACTTATGCTGGGAGACGGCATGATGTGGACGTCTGGCTGCAATACGAGCCTTGGCGTTCTGGCCTCCAGCGAAAACAAAGACGGTGCCTGGCGCTTCGTCAAGACCTTTATGCAGGGAGAGGACGAGCCGTACCTGACTGATGGTATCCCCGTGTTGCGCGCTGGCTTTGAGCGAGCAGTAGAGAATAGTATGCAGCGGCAGCAGAGCAATGTGAACGACTATGAATCCTTCAACGAGAAAGACGCCGCTGTGATGCGCGAGTTGGTCTACGGCACGGATCGTCTGGTAATCCGGGACGATGTGGTGATCGACACGCTGAAAACCGAAATCAACGCTTTCCTTGCCGGGAAGGAGAGCGCGGAGGAAGCGGCCAGACTGATCCAAAGCAAACTGAGCCTATACATGTCCGAGCACTACGGCTGAGGGAGGTGAAGATGTTTATGGACGAACAAGAGAAAAAGGCCCTTTGGCTCCCGTGCCCAAAATGTGGGACGAAAACGGATATCAAGCTCTATGAAGACACCGTTCTGCTGAATTTCCCGCTTTGTTGCCCGGAATGTGGGAAGGAAACAAAACTCGGCGTCATCAAATTCAAAATCGTAGTCACAGAAGAATAAAACGAACTGAGCCTGTTGCCCTTTGAGAGTAACAGGCTCAGTTTTTTAGGATTCTACCTCGGAGGGGTGTTATTTTCCAGAAAGGAATAGTAAGATACGCTCAAAGGAGATGAGCTGATGGATCTCGTTAAGATCGGAAGATATGTTGCCGGCAAGCGAAAAGACTTGGGACTCACACAAAGGCAGCTCGCCGAGAAGCTTGGTATGAGCGATAAATCTGTTTCCAAGTGGGAGCGCGGCATCTGCCTGCCGGATGTTTCCGTTTACGAAGAATACTGCTCCATCCTGGGTATCAGCATCAACGAATTCCTTGCCGGAGAGGATATAGCTCAAGAGAACATCGTCAAGAAATCTGAGGACAATCTGATCCAGGTAACAACCGACAGCAAGCACCGGCAGAATAAACTGAAGGCCATTATCGCGGTGCTGTCCGTTATTGTGCTTGCTGCTGTGATGATCGTCTCTGTGTTTCTGCTTCGGGCAAATCAGCCGAAAAACTATATTGTTCCGGTTGACCCCAACAGTGCGGAAATGAAGACTGCGGAATTGCTGTCCGGTATGGACGGAGCTTTTCTTTATCATTACCGGACGAGTGACAGCTTCCAGCGCCTCACCGTATCTGTTTCCGAATACCAATCGGGAAAGCGGATCGACAGAGGAAACAATGTTGTTTCTTATGAATCCATCGGTTCACCCGCTCAGGGCATGATCGTCATCGTTCCGAATTTTGAGGACTTCACCGTAAAGCTTGTCATCGCAGATCAGAGCGCTAAGCTCTCTACGGAGATCCCGATTCTCGATGCGGTTGAGGGCAGAGAATATTTCGGTAGGTCTGCCTCGCAAATCGAAGCGGAAACAGATATCCGGTTTGACGAAGAACAGTACATTCTTGCGCTTATCTATGATAACGATATCATGCACGTCCTAAACATTCAGGAATTTGAAAACGGCAATATACCTTTGGACAATGATTACATGTACATCTTTTCGGTTTCCTTCAGCAAATGAGCTTCCTCCTTGCTGAAGCTGGGACAAATAACAGCACCGGTCAAACTCTTTCGTGAGAAGCCGGTGCTGTCATTATTATTTACGACTATGCTCTGTTTTCCTGCGATGCCGCCAGATGAAAAACTGGATCAAAAGTGCAAGTAGACAAGGAATCAGGAAAATCAGAATCTCCGTGGTGAGCGGGACTCCCTCGCGCACAGACGCAGGGTAGTTGATTGCCGCGATTGTAAGGAACAAGCAAATCGTATAAACAAAGCGCACGGTGAGCGATTGCCGCCGCGCTTCCTTGCCTGGCAGTGTGCTGTCAAAATAGACGACCATGGCACATTCTACAAGTCCCAAGGCGACCAGCAATAGATTCAAGGGCCGTTCCGGGTGAAACAGGAAGGGACTGATGACGAGCAGTACACCAATGATGCTGTTGAGCTGAAGGAAAACGGAAAGGCCGATCAGCTTGCGCATACTGATTGACTCCATCAGCAGCTGTTCTGCGGTTTGCTGCTGATCCTCAGCGTCAATTTTTCTGCCGGACAACAGCTCCGGGATGCTGATCTCCAACTCTTTGCATAGCGGCTCAAACAGTGCGACATCCGGCATAGAGTGTCCTTTTTCCCACTTGGAGACGGCCTTGTTGGTGACGCCAAGCCTGTCAGCCAGATCCTGCTGTGTCATGCCGTGAGCCTTCCGCTGCTCCTGGATAAATCGACCGATCTGTTGCTGGTCCATCACGTAACGCCTCCTCTCTTGTGAGACAGATTATACCTCAATCATAAGAGAAAAGGCAATCCACCATTGGTAGACTGAGCCACATTGTCAGAGCGGGGCTCTGCTTTTTGCCTTTCTGTGTTATACTGGTCAAAAAACAAGAATACTTGTTACCTTTGCTGAAAAATGACGTTTATAGGGTTGAGAGCTCTTAATCAGGAGGTTTTCCTATGGAAGACGCAGCGATTGTCGATCTGTATTGGCAGCGTTCCGATCAAGCTATTCCGGAGACAGATCGGAAATACGGCCGTTACTGCCATGCAATAGCCTACAACATTATAACGAATTACGAAGATGCGGAGGAATGTGTGAATGACACTTGGTTTCGTGCCTGGAATCTGATGCCGGACAAGCGCCCGGCGATACTCTCTACGTTTCTTGGCACGATTTCCCGAAACCTTGCTCTGGATCGCTATCGTCGCCGGTCACGCCAAAAGCGGGGCGGTGGGGAGACGGATCTTGCCCTTGACGAGTTGGCGGACTGCGTTCCGAGCCGCGGCGGCGTAGAACAGCAGGTCGAGGAGCGGGAATTGGAACAGGCCATTGACGCCTTTCTGTCTACCCTGTCGGCGAGCGAACGCAAGATTTTTGTCTCGCGATATTGGTTTGTCGCACCGGTGAAGGAGATCGCGGACAAGCTCAACTGCTCGCCCGGCAAGGTCAAGATGACGCTGTATCGCCTGCGCGAGCGTCTGCACAGTTATCTACAGGAGGAGGGACTGGTATGAACTCCTACACGCTATTGCACGCCATGAGCGGCATCCGGGAGGACTATGTGCTGGAGGCGCGGGACTTCCTTGGCTACAGCGGAGGAAAACCCGAAGCCAGGCATGTCAACCGTAGGTTGTGGACAACTCTGCTGATCGCGGCGGTGATCGTCTCCCTCTTTACCGTGACCGCCTACGCGATGGGCTGGTTCGGCCTGCGGGATCGCATGATCGAGTCCGTACCCGAATCCACGCCCACTGCAGCGGAAAGCGGCTCAAACGCGACTGCTGCTCCTACCCCGACAGCCGAACCGAAGCGATGGGTTTCGCTCAATGGCTATGCAGATTCCCCGGAGTATCTGGCCAACGCCGAGTGGCTGCGCTTCCGGGAAGAATACTTGGCCTCGCATACCGTCAGCAATGACAATTCGTGGATGGATGGTCTCGACACGGATACGGTCAACACCTGCCACTATTACGGCGTTTACGACCTGGCGATGCTGGATGAGCTGAACGCGCTGGCAGAGCAATACGGCCTTCGTCTGCACACGCATCAGGTCACGCCCTACACCCTGGAAGATTTCTACCGCGCAGCGGGGACAGGAGCTTTTCTGGCAGACGGCAGCGGCGCTGGGTATATCTACGAGGATGGTTCTTTCAAACTGGAGTGGGAAGGAGAACGAAGAGATATCCTGATCGAGATCCTCAAGAATCTGTCCGGTACGATTCTGCCGCACTCCAGCGGAATGGATAAGCTGGAAAACTACGAGGAGTGGGAGTATACCAACATCCACGGGGACACGGTGCTGCTGGCCTTCAACGAGGCTCGCGAAGATCTCCGGGGCCCGAGCAACGCGGATTTGCGCATCTTTTTCGATCAGGACGGCGTTTTCATCATGGTTCACGCTTCCATTTACAGCACAGATAATGTCAGTCGGGAAGCTTGCGAACAGATCGCGGACATGATTGTTTTCCATGAGCTGTTGAAAACCGAACCGGACTTCACAGTGGTATATTATGAGCCGACAGTATGTGCCAATCCGGGCGACGCCGCGACGCTGACGGATTACCTCGCCTCCCCGGAAGGGCAAGCGGCCCGAGCCTGGAGCCAGGCCTCCAACTCCCGCCGCGGCACTGAGGCGGGCATCCGGGAGTTGGAGGAGATGCGGCCGGGGATCGTGGAGCGCTACGGCCTCCGGGATTCCGTGGAAAGCCGGGAAGTGACGTCTCAGAGCAATGTCGACGCGGGCGGCTTTGACGACGCGCCCTATCCGCCCATCAGCTACGAGGACTTTGCCGCTCTCGGCTATGACCCCGGGCTTGCGCGGCAGTTCTATACGTTCGGGTTCTGGGACAACGGCGTGATGCTGGGCTACAAGAGCATGGAGTGGATCTACATCCCCTTTGGCGCGTTCTGCGACTATACTTATGACCTGACGGGGGAGAGCTACAGTGACATGTGGTTTTACCGCACGGAAAGCGGGGCCGTCGTGCAGCTTTGTGCGAATTTCAAGGTATCAAGCAACGCCCCTCCCGTAGTGCTGTACAGGACTGTCAATGGCTGGCTCATCGGTCGCGGGAATTTCTGCCACAACGCCTACGAGTTGGAAAGCTGGGCGGACGAAATCGACTATACGCTTTTCCCGTAAGAAAGGAATGGAAATGAACAAAAGAATACGGCTTTTAGCCGTGGTACTGGCGCTTTGTATGGCGCTGACGCTGGGGCTGTGCGGCTGCACGCCCAAATCAGAGAGCAAAAGTGAAGATACCTCTGACCGCAAGGGCGTGAGTACCTATGGCGCAGGAGAAAACCTTGCTCCTGACGGCACTCCCTTTGAAACGGTTTACGTTCCCGGCATTCTGGAGCTGGATCGCAGCCTCATGCCAATCACGCGCTTCAAGACCTCTCCCAATGGCCTTTACGCTTTTGATGAACTATCAAATAAACTCTATGAGTTTGATTCAAACGGCCATTGCCTTCAAGAGTGGGAGGGCACAGTTGAAGATTACGATGCCTTGTCCAATTCCAATGAAAGTGCCTGGCGTCTGGAAAGGCACGAAAACAAGGAGAATGTGGGAGACCGCTCTACGGACTACCGTGTTCTTCGGAAGCAGGACGGACAGGAAACGGAGATTCTGGCCTTCCGTACCGAGCAAGGAACGACCACGCTGATCGGTGAAATGGAGTTCTTTCTGCTCTATAAAATGTATTGGGACGAAAGCAACGAAGGGCATTTCATCCTGGAGAGCTATGATGCCGCCGGAAATCTGCTGCACAGTCAAGATCTCGGTGAATGGATGGAAATCTATCAGACGGACGCTGGCATCTACTTCCTCGGACACAGCAGCTATGACCTTTTCCTCTATGACACGGGTTCCTTTGCGCTGAACAAGGTGGATCATGTCCCCGATGGTTGCCATACCTGCGGCATCGTGGGGGATACGCTCTATTTGACAGACAACATGTATCTCTACCGCCATAAGCTGAGCGGAGGTGAGAATGAGCCGCTGTTTCGGTATGATGCGCTGTATCTCTCCGAAGGGATTACGCCGATTCCCATCGGAGGAACAGACAGCTTTTTCTTCCTCGATATGCGCAATGAATCCAGTCCCTATCGCATCGCTTATCCGGTAGATAAGGATTCTCTCCCCGCAGAAAAAACGACCATCACGCTTGCCATCAACGAGATAGTCCCGGAGTATTATTCGCTGCAATACGGCAGCTATCGTGATCCAATCATGGATTTCAATACTGTCAACCGGGAATATGAGATCGTGGTGCGCAATTACGCAGAGAGCCCAGACCCCTTCCTCGCCCTGACCGCGGATATGGCGAGCGGCAATGCGCCGGATCTGATCGACGTGCGAGGCTTCGGCAGTGCGATCTGCTCGACCGCAACAGCGGAGGATCTGCTGCCGTATGTGGAACGTGATCTCGGCACAGACGCTTTTCTGCCGGGGCCTCTGGCTGCAATGAAAACGGACGGGAAGCTTTTGAGCCTGATGCCCAGCTTCTCGCTGACAGCGATTCTCGGCCCGGCTTCGCTGTTGGAGGGGCAGACTATCGGGAGTTTTTCCGAGCTTTCCGCTCTCGCCGGCGGCGCGGAGAACGTGTTTTACCGCAGCGTGGATCGGGAGACCTTTATGAAATGGATCTTTGCTGGCAATCACCGTGACTATACCGCCCAGCAGGTGGCCGAATTTCTTTCCTTTGCCGCAACGCTGCCGGAGGATGCGACGCAGAATCCTTATGGGCTGACAGAACAGGAACTGAAGGAATCGCTGGAACATGGAGATGTTTTTCCTCTCGATTATGGTCCCATCCACGAGGGGCAACAAAAGTTCGAGCTTGCCCGAATCGCCGATCCCCTCGGCAGAACCATGATGCGGGACGCCGCCAGCATTCCAGAGGCAGAGGGGTGGTTTGGGGAGCGCCTGTCCGCTGTCGGCCTGCCGGGTGCCAAGGGTAGCGGTGTGTACCTCTCCCCCACTCAGGAGTTGATGATCCCGCAGGTTGCGGGAAATAAAGAAGGTGCTTGGGCGTTTATGGCCTTCATTCTGAATGACCGTTACCTCGTCAATCCCTTCTCCGGCGGTTTCCGGTACGGTATTCCACTCACACGTTCCGCTTATGAACGGGAGATCGGCCAGTATTGGACTTGGATGGATGGGAAGCTCTACGGCAGCATCAACGGCGCAGATTATGAGCTTCGCTATGATGCAGAAAACTGCAAATCTCTCTTCCTGTCTCTGCTGAATCAGGTGGAAGGAATCTGCCGCGATGGGGATGAAATATTCGATGCCGTCATGAACACTGCCAATGCCTTTTTTGCCGGAGATAAGCCTCTGGAACAGGCCGCTGAGGATATTGCAAAGCGGCTGAAGATCTACAACGCGGAACATAGCTGACGCAAGACGCAGGAACGGATTCCCGCTCCTGCGTCTTGCTGTTTGCTTGTTTACCCCTGCTCGGCGAGATAGAGGCTGACACGGGACTGGATGTTCCGCATGGTGTCCTCTATGCTCCTGCCACCGGAGAAGTAGGCGCTTGCCTCCTGCCAGACGATTGCCCAGATCTGAGGATCATGTCGCGCGGCAATTGTCACGCTATCCATAACGGAATAGAGATCCTCCATCGCCTGCCGGGCGTGTGGATGAAAACGATCATATTCTCCTTTTACAGCTGACTCCCATTGCTGATTTATTTGTTGCCGGATAACGTCGCGGCGCGGGGAGAGCCAGAATTTCTCTGCCTGCTGCCGCGTCCAGAACTGGCGTAAGAACTCCCAACACTCCTGCTTGTGAGAGGAGAGACTGGAAATACCAAAACTATGCTGAGGGAAAAACACGTTTCCCAGCTCTGGCAGGCCGGGAAAACAATAGTTTTCTCCGAAGGCACGGGCGGGAATGCTTGCCATCCAGACGTCCCCAATCGGCATATAATACAAGAGACCCTCGCTGTTAGTAATATCAAGAGTTCCTTCGCGGCTAGTTCCCGTTTCAGGCATATCTCGGATTGTTTCGAGAAGAGCTCGAAAATAGTCTGATTCAAAAGCACAGGTGCCTTTTTCCCAATCAATCAGTTTGCTGTCGGAGCAAGCCAGTATGTTGCCGAGAAGCCACATCCGATCTACATAGGGTAAGTCCATTGAGATGGGTCTCCCACAACACGGGCATCCGCAAAACAGTTAACAAGATAGAAGTCCGTCGTCAGCTCATACAACCCGCCGCCAATCTCCATTGCCTGGAAAAAGCCGCCGAGGAAATCCTCCCTCTTCAGCTCCGGGTCTGCGTCCAGATAGGGGTAAAGATCCTCCAGCAAGCCCCGCCGAGCAAAGGATGGAGCGGATGGTACGGAATCAATGAATTCCAGCGAAAAGTCATAAATATCCGGCCCGTTCCCGGAGGCAACATCCGCCGCCAGTCGAAGCTGGCCGGGACGCTGATCGTCGCCGGTGTTATAAACAGAGTAGTCGATCACCTCTATGGGGCACTCCGGATGCTCCCCGTTCCATGTCTGGATCGCTGTGCGAATGCGTGAATCCATGAATTGACCCGTGGTGGCAAAACGAATTACGGAACTTTCCTCGCCGGTATCTTCCCTTGGGCGGAGGATGCGAAGGGGGTGCTTTTGTTCATAACCGCTCCCTGCATTGGTTACCAGACGCCCATCCTCCAGCTCCAAAACTGCACCGCTGTTCAGTCCCAGCGCATTCCAGGAAAAGAGCTTCTCCAATGTACCATCGGACATGCGATATCCGAAGAGCGCCCCGCGGCAGTCAAGATACAGATCCCAGGTCGTCCCGCCGTCCACACGGGAGAACGAAAGATCAATAGATACGACCTGCTCCAACCTCTTCTTTTTGCTATTCCAAATGGAGATAGTATCTCCGCTCATACTTCCCTGCAATAGGACGAGCACACCTTGGCCCGTGACCGCCATGCGGGTTGTGCTTCCGACTTCTACCGTCTGCCGCTCTGAGAGTTCTTTACCGTCGTCGTCAAAGACGATCAGATTGTTCCCTGCCAGCAGAAACACTTGTTCATTAACCCAGGCAAGTTCCCGAACTGCCTCCGTGCGTTCCAGCGATACAAGAGTACGGGTCAGTTCCGCCCCGTCTGTGTCAAGGCAGAGAATCATACACGGGGTATCTCCACTTTGCGTCTCGGCAAGCAAAAACAGTCTGCCATCCTGTGCCGCTGCGATATCCTGCAGCAGAAGTGCCTCGTCTCGGAACAGCTCTTTTCGCTCCATCGTGTTCAGATTCAGGCTACACAGCAGATTGCTTTGCTCATCACTTGCCAGATAAAAGATTGAGTCTCCGGCCTTTGTAAACGCGGCCCCGATCCATGCGCTTTCCGTATAGCTTTCCGGTGTCAGCGCATACTTCGGTGTGACGATTTTTAACGCCAGATCCTCCGCGCCGATCACGGTAAGGTCAGCACTTTCTTTATGACTGCCGCAAGCGCAGAGACAAAGCGCAAGCAGAAGCATCAGCGAGATTATCTTTTTTCTCATCTTTTTGTTTCTCCTTCCGGTGGAAGTCCACCATCTTGACTATTCCAACAGAAGCAGAAAAAAGGGACAAAGAAACCGAGATTCTTTTGACAGAAATCTCGGTTTCTTTATTCGTTATCGAAATTGCGTAAAGTCGATGCCGTAGGCGATGGCCTGGATGCTGTAGACGTCCGGATGATTCGGGACGATCAGGACATAAGCGCTTGGCGTCTCGTAGATGATATATGGCACGGAATACCGGTCCGATCCGCTGAGGGCACAGCAGACCACCTCGCCGCAGGCTGTTTCAAAGAGCCATTCATCGCGGTACGCGCTCAAATCACCGGCGAGGCAGATATTGGTGTACAGCGTGCCCTTTTGAATGTAGTGCAGGCGATAGGCGTCGGCCTCCACCGAGAAAGCGCCGGGATAGAGCATCACGGAGCGCAGCTCCACCGTGTCAAAGCTCCCCTGACCCAGCCGCGCCCATATCTCATCCTCGGTCAGATGTTCGGAATAGGTATCGAAGTCGTTGACACCGCCGTTATACCCATGCGGATAGACATAGCCGTTGTGTATCCAGCTCCAGTCGTCGGCATAGGAAAGACCGTAGTCCGAGGCGATCCGCTCAAAGGCCGCGCGCATCTCCGGCGCGGTTTCTTCATCACAGCCGACCACGCAGCCCTCGACCGCCATGATGCTGCCCTTATATCCCACATACCAGTCGGCAAAGGCCTTGGCACCGCGGATCTCGGGCGTCTGCGCAAGCTCGGAGAGCGTGATGGCAGACTTCTCCCCGGTATAGGGTCGAATCTCCAGCAAGCCGTTTTCCTGCGGCACGCCCTCACAGGCGGAGGCAAAGTCAAAGGCCTCGGCCAGCGCCTCAGCGCCTTCACGGCCGCGGGGCATGCTGCCGCTCAAGGTCAGGAAGGCGTTTTCCCCGGTGTAATAGATGATCACCGAATAGAGCGGCTCGGCGTCCTCCGACGTGGGATCAAACACCGTGCCTTCGCGGCTGCAGTCGATGCAGAGCTCCGCGCCTGACGCAGTTTTATAGGCCCACTCGTCATAGCTGTCCTCATTCCACAAAAGGCTCATATAGGGAGGGAGCGTGCCCGGCTCATAACGGGTCAGCGTCCAGATACAGCTCTGCCCGAAGAGCTCGATGCCGCCCTCCGCTTTGTAAGCGCCATCCTCAAAGACGTACATCGGCGCGAAGTACCCTTCGCCGGAGAAAAAGGGCTTTGTGCCCGTCAGCCGATAGAACTCCGCGCTTGTCGGCGGGAATACCATGGAGCTGTGGAGCTTCAGACCGTATTTATCCCGGATCTCCAGCAGCTTTTCCGCCATCGTCGCGTCGCTGGCATCGTAAATAGTGTTCCCAATCAGCGCCTCGGCAGCCTCCATATCTAGCCAGTCCCAGGCACCGTTTCCCGCAGCGACGCTCTCTGCCGCTTTTGTCTCGCGGTATTCCAGCTCATAGGCAAACCACTCTGCCGCCGCCTGGTATTCCGGGCTGTCGCGGTAGCCGGTGGGCAGCAGGAGCACGGCCTCGGCGGGCTCCAGATGGCTAGTCCCATCCTCTTCTATGACCGCCTGAGTCGTCTCGTAGCCGGTATGCACCGTGCGCTCCCGAAGGCCGAACCAGCCCATGGCATAGGCGGTCGCGGTAAAGAGGCTTACAAGAATCGCCGCGACCAGCGCGAAGCGCAGCACGGTCACGATCGCCTTCTTCTGTTTTTTCGCGGGCGCAGGAGCCTCGGCGAAGATCGGCGCCGTCCCGCTGTAATCGGAGAAAAACGCTTGAAGGGACGCTTCGGTATCCGGCATGGGCTGTTCGGAGCGCTCCATATAAGCGTCCATCACGAGCATCCAGAAATCCGGGTCACAGTCTGCCGGAAGCGAGCGGATCAGCTCCTCCAGCTTTGCAATAGGCATGGTATTCAGTTGTTCACGGCTGATCTTATCCGACATGCTGTTTCCCTCCTTTCTGTTCCACACTCATCTCCCGCCGCAACCGCTGCTTACATCGAAGCAGGCGCTTCCGGCGCGGCCTCCTTGATCGAATAGCCGTCACAGTAGACGGCACGCAGCAGCAGCCATTCCTGCGGGCTCATGCGTCGTTTCAGCTCGTCGTCTTCCGCTTCGGGGGGCGGTGCGGAAAGACGGGTCTCCTCCAGGGGAACGGTGCGCTGCTCGATGTACTGCCGGTCTCGCTGCGCGTGCAGCACGGCGTAACCGGCCGCGCGGATCAGCCAACCCTGCGGATTGGGGCTCTGCCGCAGCTCGTCCAGCTTCTCCTGTGCCAGTACGAATACATCCTGCGTGACCTCCTGCGCAAGTTGGTCATCCCGCAATCGCACCCGTGCAAAGGCATAAATTTTCTGATACATCTCCCGATAGAGATCTTCCAAGAAAGTATCGGTCACAAATCCACCGCCTCTCTGCCAGTTCAGTATAGCAAATCCGATTCGTTTTTCAAGTTGTCCCTTTTCTGCGCTTCTGATGGAATATTCCATTGTGACGCCCGAAAAGGGACATAACTTGTTGATAGAGAGGCGTATTTTTATGAGAAATGCAAAAAAATGGATCAGCTGGCTTCTGCTTCTTGCCCTGTGCCTGTCACTTTGCGCCTGCAGTCCGGCACCGCAGAGCGGAGAAACACAGGGTAAAGGTGCGCAAAGCCAAACAAGCAGGCCGAAGCAGAATAGCGAGCCGGTCAAAATGGCGGAGGAAGCGCAAAAGAATATGGTGCTGCGTCTGGCTTCTACGCAGGTCGAACCGCCCGAGGACATGAACCTTGACTGGCAAAGCGGACTTGTGACCTTGGACGGGCGGCTATATGTGCACACCATGGGCTTTGAGAAACCCCATCTCATTTGCTCCTACGACATGGACGGCGGCGACCGGCAGGTTTTGAGCGCTTATGACGGCGTGCAGATCAAAGGCCTCGGTGCCTCCGATCACGGTACGCTCTTTGTTCTCAACGACGTGTATAATGAAGAATCGCGCCTTTTCGAGTATACGCTGCGCGAGCTCGACAAGGACGGGCGCGAGCTCAAGCGCCTGGAACTGAACGGTGCGGGCTATCCCGAGGATTTCTTCCCGTTTTGGATGGTCTCCGATGGCAAAACCGTGTATTTGCTCGGCAACGGCTGGCTGTCGCTCTTCTCTATGGGCGATCAGATTGAACATCTCTGTGATCTCGCGGCGAAGGATTCCCAGCGCTTGGCGCTGCTGAGCGACGGACGGCTGATCCTCGATACCAACGCGAGCGGGCAGTATGCTGTCATGGTTTTTGACAAAGAGAGCCGCAGCTTTGGGGCACCCATCCCCTTTGACAAAGACGGCAGCCTGCTCTGCGGCGGCGAGCGCTGGGACATCTACATCACCGACGGCACCTCCGCCTACGGCCTCGATTTGGAGACCGGGAAGCTGGAAAAGCAGTTTGAGTGGCTGAGCGTCGGCATCGTCGGGCGCGCGCTGATCGAGGCCCCGGAGGGCGGCTTTTTTTCAGCCGACGGCAACAACCGCCTGTTCCGGATGCGTCAGGTGGATGTGGAAGTCGGGGAAAGCGGCGAACCGGAGACGATGACGCTGGTCGTGCTCGACCGGCTGTTCCTGTCATCCTGGCTCGAAGACGCGATCCTCGACTGGAACCGGGCGCACCCGGAGTGTATGATCGTCGTTCGTGACTATTTCACCGGCCAGCACTCAAACGATTGGCAGCAGCAGGAGCAGGCCACGGAGGAAGCGCGAAAGGCGATGGCCATGGACATCATCACTGGCAACGTCCACCCCGATCTTTTCGACCTGACCAGCCTGAACGCGGCGTCTCTGGCCGTGGGCGGGAAGCTCGAAAACCTCTATCCGTATCTGGACGCCGATCCCGAGCTGAGCCGCGAGAGCTTTTATCCGAATGTTCTGCAGGCGCAGGAGATCCGCGGCGGGCTGTATGAGGTCGTGACAAACTATTCGCTTCTCACCGCCACGGGCTTTGCTTCCAAAGTCGGCAGTGCGCGGAGCTGGGACGAGCTGCTGCGCCTGTCCGAAAGCACCGATCGCTGCGAGCGTCTGTTCACCGCCGAGAGCTGGAGCCGCATGGGCTTTTTGCAGCTTCTGACCGACGCCTCCGGCAAAAAGCTGGTAGACTGGGACAGCGGCGAGTGCCATTTTGACAGCCCATACTTCATCTCTATTCTGGAGGCCGTGATGCAGCTTCCCGAGCAGGCGGTCGAGCCGGAGGACTATTACAGCGTGCAGCACAGCCTCGCGGACGGCGAGGGTCTGCTGACCCTCAGCGAATACGGCGATGTGTGGCAGGGCGCCAACGCAGGAAAGCAGTACGGCGAAGGAAATTGGACGATCGTCGGCCTGCCGGAGCTGGGCAGTGTTCTCAAGCCCTACAGCACCCTGGGCGCTGCGGCGCTCGGCATGGCGGCGGATTCACAGCACAAGGAGGAATGCTGGGCCTTCCTGCGAACCTTCTATCTGAATCCGCGCCCCTACGCCTTTAGCGCCATGCTGGGCGGACAGGAGGCTTCCATTCAAAGAGAGCTTCAGCAGCGCGAGCAGGAGGGCCTCATGGACAAGTGGCCGAACGCCGAGACGGATATGCGCGCCTTTGCCGACGCCTTTACCGGGGCGACGGTGCTCTACCGCCACGATGACGCGGTGTGGGAGATCGTACAAGCCGAGGCGAGCCGTTATTTTGCCGGTCAAATCAGCGCTGAGGACTGCGCCAAAGTCATTCAGAGTCGCGCACGGATCTATATCTCCGAACAGGGTGGATAAGAGACTGTCAATCCAATACACGAAGCCCGCCGTTCTCATCCAGAACGGCGGGTGCTTCTATTTCTGGAGATTAAGAGATCATTCTGCAATTCTTAATTCTCGCCCCCTCGCAAAATTCGACAACATATTTTAGCGAAAAGTGCTTAATTATGGGTGCGCCTTGATATCGACACAAGGCGCACTTTGTTCCTGTGATACTCAAATATTTGTGTGTCCCAGCCAGCCAAAGAAAAAAACTCTGTGACTGGCATAGAGGCATATACAGAACCCATCGCCAGGCCAGAGAGAAAGGTCCTTGGTGATGGGTTTTTATTATGTTAGCCGCGCGTCTCCGGTTTCTTTGAGTTTCACGACATCAACATTCAAAGAACGGAGGCATCATCATGTCAAAACATAAAACCAAACCCGAGGACATCAGAGATCCGGATAAATATTTTAATAGCTTTGTAGCAACGGAGGTGCAACGCAGCAAAGAAGCAACCAAGGACTATTACAAGATGTTTGATTCGCTGGATCAAATTGTTGAGGACGAGCTTGACGGACATAGAGGACAATATACGAGGGCGCTTGCTGGGGAAGATCCGTGTATAAATCTTGAGGATTTGAAGCGCTGTGAAACTCCATCAGAATGGATGGAGTTAATGCAAAGTGAAGCGCTTTTCAAGGCGTTCCGGCGGCTTTCAGAAGAGCATCAGTCCATTTTGTTTTTACGGTATTATAAGCAGCAAACGCAAAAGGAAATCGCTGATAGCCTGGGTGTTTCTCAGCAGGCTGTCGGAAAAGAGGAGAAAAAGGCGATAAAAATATTATGGGTTTTTTTGTCGAGTGGTTGTTAAAAGTGCCTTTTTTATCTCTTCCTTATATGAGGGGACTTTTTCCTCCTCACAAAAGTTGTTTCGTGAGCAGCAGAAGAGGCAGGCGCTGATGATGCTGGATGCGGGGAAGAAATGGGAAACTAACAACCTGATCTTCACCAATCCAACCGGCGGTTATCTCTCTTACCGGACGGTTTATGATTGCTTCAAGCGTGTTATGGTCAAGCTCGGCCTGCCGGATACCCGTTTTCACGATCTCCGTCACACCTATGCCGTAGCTGCAATTAAGAGTGGGGATGACATCAAAACCGTTCAGGAAAATTTGGGTCACGCCACCGCAGCCTTTACGCTGGACGTGTATGGGCACGTTACAAACCAGATGAAAGAGGCCAGCGCGAGCAGAATGGAACTGTTTATCAGTGCCGTTTCGTCCTGATATTTACTGGGTTTTACCGCACTCTAAAGGCTAAAAATAAGTAAAAAAACGGGTTTTGAAAAATGGCCCTCAACTTTTTAGAGCAAAAAGAGGACGATTTTGCCAGAAATAAAGAAAAATCCGAACCTTTCGGTTCGGATTTCGTGGTGGACGATACAAGACTCGAACTTGTGACCTCCCGCACGTCAAGCGGATGCGCTACCAGCTGCGCCAATCGTCCGTCAGCTTGGATAGAATACACCCGTTTTTCGCCTTTGTCAAGTCTTTTCTTTGGAAAAGCCAAAGTTTTTTGCTTGCCCGCCCGATCCGCGCCTCACAGCAGGCCCAGCAGCTCCTCCCGCACGCCGTCCATGCGCTGATCCTGCAGGCCGAAGTCCATCTCCTTGTAGCTCCAGAGGCTGCGGGCGATGCCGTGGCGCTCGAAAACCGCATGGAGATCCCGGAACCACTTGAGCGCCTCCTCCGGCGGCACCACGTCGATGACGCCGTACTCGCCGCAGTAGAGCTCGGTCCCCTCCCGCTCGGCCTTTTCCAGGGCCGGGCGCAGGAAGTCCTCGAACCAGTCCCGGCTCACACCGCTGTCTTCATAGCGGTACCGCAGGCTCAGGTCCATGGTGTCCGCCATCCAGTAGGCCCCCTGGTGCGTGAAGGAAATCGGCTCGTAGAAGTGGAAGTTGTAGATCACGTGCCCGTCATAGGGCGCGTCCAGCTCCGGCAGGGTCCGGGCGCTGTTCCAGTTGTAGCTGCCCAGCAGCACCGTGACCTCCGGCGCGTATGCCCGGATCCGGCGCACGCACTCCCGGGAGATCCGCTTCCAGGCCGGCAGATAGTCCTGAAAGGTCACCTCGTTCAGCAGCTCGAACATCAACCGGTCCGCCCGGTCGCCCCAGCGGCGGGCGAAGCACTCCCAGACGGCGTAGAACTTTTCCTGATACGCCTCGCTCTCGAAGAAGCCAGCCTCGTTTTCCCCCTTGTCAAAGGAGAAGCCCTGGGTCTTGTGCAGATCCAGCACCGCGTGGAGGCCATACTTGTCGCAGAGGGCCAGGGCGCCGTCGATGCGCCGCAGCCCCTCCTCCTTCATGGAGCCGTCCGGATTCTGGATCACGTTGTAGTCGATGGGGATGCGCACGTGGTCGAAGCCCCAGCGGGCGATCTGCGCGAAGTCCGGCTCGGTAATGAAGGTATCCAGCCGCTCCCGGCTGTAATCGCACTGGGAGAACCAGCCCCCCAGATTCACGCCCTTGTAGAAGCCTCGTTCTTTCAGCATGGAAAAACTCCTTTCTTTCGGAAAAGCGGCCCTCCCGAGAGGGCCGCTTTCCATATGGCATGTTTCGTATCAGCCCTTGACGGAGCCGGCGGTAACGCCCTTGATGATGCTCTTGGACAGGATGATGTACACCACCATGACCGGCAGGATGGCCAGCAGGATGAACATGTACACCTTGCCCATGTCGAACTTGGAGTAGTCCGCAGCGCGCAGCTGGGCGATCATGATGGGCACAGTTTTCATCTCAGGCTTGTTCAGGATCAAAGCCGGGATGAAGTAGTTGTTCCAGGAGCTGACGAAGGAGAAGATCATCTGCACGGCCAGGGCCGGCTTCATGATGGGCAGCACGATGGTGTTGAAGGTCCGGAACTCGCCGGAGCCGTCCACCCGGGCCGCCTCCACCATCTCCATGGGCAGCACGCTCTCCAGATACTGCTTCATGTAGAAGAAGACGACAGGCGCGGCGATGCTGGGCAGGATCAGGGGCAGATAGTTGTCGGTCAGGTGGAACTTGTTCACCAGCTGGATGAAGCCCACCGCGGAAACCTGGGGCGGGATCATCATCACGGCCATGATGAAATAGAAGGCGAACTTTCTCATCTTGAAGCGGTATGCGTGGATGCCGTAAGCCGTGAGCGCGGAGAAATAAGTGGTCAGCACTGCGCTGCAGGCGGCGATGAAAAAGCTGTTGAGCATGCCGCGGGGGATGTTGATGGAGGCGTCGGTCCAGGCGTTGCGCAGGTTGACGAAAAAGTTTTCCCGGGGAACCACGGTGAAGCCCGCCTGCAGCTGGGCGTTGGAACGGGTGGAGTTGATGATCAGCATATAAAAGCTGAACAGACACACGACCGCCAGGAAGATCAGGATGATGTAGGCTACGGTCCGCGCCAGGATCAACTGGACGCGGCCTTTGGTGTTCTCTCTGTTTTTCATGCTCCTGCCTCCTCTCAGACCCGGTCCCGCTTGCGCGGCGCGTCTTTATACTGCCTGGAGAGCGAATTGTAGACAAAGAGGCTCAGCACCGAGGAGATGACGAAGAGCACCACGCTCACCGCGCCGGCCATGCCGTAGTTCTTGCTGCCGCCCAGATAGTTGTTCAGGTACATGACCATGGTCATGCTGGCCCGGTCCGGCGTACCCTTGCCGTTTGTCAGGATCTGGGGCACGTCGAACATCTGCAGGCCGCCGATCATGGCGGTGATGACGGTATAGACCAGGATGGGAGACAGCAGCGGCAGGGTCACCCGGAAGAAGACCTGCAGGGAGTTGGCCCCGTCGATCTCCGCCGCCTCGAACATATTCTGGTCGATGCCCTGGATGCCCGCCATCAGCAGGATGGTGGTGTTGCCGAACCACATCAGGAAGTTCATCAGGGAGATCAGCAGCCGCACCGGCACCTTCAATGACAGAAAGTCTATGGATTCCTGGATCATGCCGCTGGCTTTCAGGATCTGATTCACGGGGCCGGCGATGTTGAAGAGGGTAAAGAACAGCATGGAGAAGGCGGAGGCCATGATCAGGTTCGGCATGTAGATCACGGTCTTGAAAAACTGCTGGCCCTTCAGATTCAGCCGGTAGCTGGTGAAGAACACCGCCAGCAGCAGCGCGACCACGATCTGGGGCACGGCGCCCAGCACCCAGAGGATCATGGTATTGCCGAAATACTTGAGGATATCGATGCTTCCCGTCTTGTCCGGGGTGAAGAGCTTCACATAGTTCTCCAGGCCCACGAAGTTGGGCCCCACCTGGCTCAGTCCTCTCCGGTAGTTTTCGAAGAAACTGTTGTAGATCGTCATGATCTGCGGGGTAAGCGTGCATACGATGTAGGTAATGAAGAAGGGCAGGATGAAGAGATAGCCCCACTTTGCGTAGCTGACGCCGAGCCTTTTCGGTTTTTTGATTCTTTCGTTCATTGGGGTTCCCCCTTTGGCGGTTTTGTTCTGTCCGATGTTCACTCTTTCCCGGTCCCCCGGGAAAAGACGCATCGCAGCCCATGAAGCGCATGGGCTCAGATCCGTCTTTCCCCCGGAAAGCCGCCAAGCAGAGGCAAGGCAAAGCGCCTTGCCCCTGCTCAGCAAATCAGTCCTTAGTCGGTTTTATGTGGGAATCGGCTGCGCTCAGGGCGTGACGATGTCGGGGTAGGACTCGTTGACGAACTTGTAGAAGTTGGCCAGAGCGGTCTCCTTGTCCACGGTGCCCTGGAAGTACTCGCGGAGGTTGTTCTGGATGCCCTCGTTGAGCAGCTGGTCATAAATGGTGTGGTTCTCGAACTTGATCTTGTCGGTCAGGCCGTAGAAGACAGCCACGTCGTTCTGGCCGCCCAGGAAGGCGTTGCCGTACTCGGGATCCTCGGCGAACTTGGCGTTGACCTTCATGTTGTTGGAGAACTGGTTCTCGTTCTTGACCAGAGCGGAGCAGACTTCCTCATTGTTGATGAAGGTGTTCATGATGTCAGCAACCAGGGTGGGGTTGTCGGTGCCGGCAGGAGCCAGCAGCCAGGTGCCGCCCCAGTAGTGAGCAGCGGGGCCTTCGCAGATGGCCCAGTCGCCGTAGCAGCCCTTCTCGGGATCCTGAGCGTTGCTCATGCAGAAGTTGAAGTACCAGGCGGGTCCGAAGAAGCACATGACCTTGCCGTCGGCGTACATCTGGTCGGTCTTCTCCTGATCCCAGATGCCGGCGGTCAGGGTGTAGCCGTTCTTGATGAACTCATCGGTCTGGTCGATCCAGGCCTCGATCTGGGGGTCGAACTGCAGGTTGTTGTTCTCGTCAACCCAGGCACCGGAGCAATTGTTGGAGAAAGCGCGGTAGGTCTCGGCGAAGGAGCCGGTCATGTAGTAGCCCTTCTCCTTGGCGGTGGCGGCGACAGCGTTGAACTTGTCCCAGCTGTTCAGCTGCTCCTGGACCTCGGCGGGATCGTCGGTGCCCAGCACGTCCTTGGCGATGGAGCGGCGGTAGATCAGCGCGGAGGGGCAGCACTGGAAGGAAACGCCCTTCACGGCGCCCTTGGAGTCGGTAGCGGCCTGCACGGTGTACTTGTAAGCGCTGGAGAAGTCAGTCACGCCCATGGCGGTGATGTCCTGGGTGTACTCGCTGTCCACATACTTGAGGATGTAGTCGTCCTCGGCCAGGAACATGTCGATCTTCTCGTCGTCGGCAGCGGTGGCCTGGTTCAGCAGGGCCTCAGTCAGCTTGTCCTGGTAGGCGCCGTTGTCGCTGGGGGTGATGACCCAGTTGACGGTCACGCCTTCGGGAACGGTGTAGTACTTCTCAAAGAAGCCCTTGAACTCCTCGTTCCAGGCGTAGATGTTCAGGACCTTGCCTTCAGCGGGGGGCTCGGCGGCGGGCTCGGCAGCGGGTTCGGCGGCGGGTTCGCCGGCGGGTTCGCCAGCGGGCTCTTCGGGCTTGGTGTCGCCGCAGGCACACAGGGCGAGGACCATCACAAGCGCGAGCAGCAGTGCGATGAGCTTTTTCATTTTATTTTCCTCCTTCAATTTTGTGATGCTATTTTATTGCGGGTTTCCCCGCCGATCACACGTTTTTACAATTGGGCGACGGTGCCGCCCTCCTGGAGACTCCCCTTCACCACGACCCGGTCGAAGATGGCGGTTTTGGGCCGCTCGATCAGGCCGATGAGCTTTTCGGCGCAGGTCCTGCCCAGACCGGTGGTATCCTGGCGCCAGGTGGTCAGCACCGGGCTCATGATCCGGGAAAGGGGGATCCCGTCATAGCCCACGGCGGAGATATCCTCCGGCAGCCTCAGCCCCGCCTCGCGAATGGCGTTGTAGCCGCCGACAAAGGAATAATCGTCCGGAAAGAAGATGCAGCTGGGCCGCTCTCCCAAGGCCAGGATCTCTTTGGTGATGCGGTAGCAGCCCTTGGAATCGTGGTACGCGCTCTCCCGGATCCACTCGTCCCGCACGGGCACGCCCAGCTCCTCGCAGGTCTTGTGGAAGCCGGCCAGCCGGTTCACGGTGACGCTGGTCTTTTCGCCGTGGATGAAGGCCAGGCGGCGGTGACCCTTGGCGATCACATGGCGCACCAGCTCTTCCATGCCCCGGATATTGTCCGACACCACGGAGATGTGGTCGTTGAACACATGGTCCAGGGTGACCACCGGCAGCGAGGAATTCACCAGCTCCAGCACCATGGGGTCCTTGAAATCCGCCGAGGCGATCACCACCCCGTCCACGCCCCGATAGAGGCAGTGCTGCAGGTAGCTGGTCTCCCGTCTGCCGATATTGCAATTGATAAAGGTAATATCGTAGCCGCTTTGCTCCGCCTCGGTCCGGATCCCGTCCAGCACCGTGGAGAAGAACTCGTGGGCCAGGCCCCCGTGGGTGGGGTCCACAAACAGAACGCCGATATTATAGGTGCGCTTGGTTTTCAGGGCCCGGGCGGCGGCGTTGGTGGTATAGCCCAGCTCCTCCGCCTTCAGCCGGATCTTGCGGCGGGTCTCCTCGCCGATGTCCAGCTGACCGTTCAGCGCTTTGCTGACGGTTGCGACAGATACCCCGCACTGCTGCGCAATGTCTTTCAGGGATGTCACTTTCGTCAGCTCCTAACTTAATCGTTTTCGTGCCTTGAACATACACCAGATTCTCGAAAAATGCAAGTCTTCCGTGCATAATTTTTTCGCCTTCTGCGAATCTTTGTAGAAACACCCAGACGCTGCCCATATTTTTTGTGAATTTTGACGAAACGCATTTCCTTGTCCTTGAAAGAGATTCCTTTTTTTAGGATTTTTTCGAAAAAGGGCTTGCTTTTTCCTCGGAAATCCGCTACCCTATAAGGGACAATTCGGACGCAAACGATTTAGTACCGCGAGCCGGAAGCCTCTTTCCGGTTCGATACAAAGGAGTTCCTTATGCAGTACGGATATTTTGACGACGCACGCCGGGAATATGTGATCACCACCCCCCGCACGCCCCTGCCCTGGATCAACTATCTGGGCAGCGAGTCCTTCTTCGCCCTCTGCTCCAACACCGCCGGGGGCTACGCCTTTTTCCGGGACGCCCGGCTGAGGCGCCTGACCCGCTATCGCTACAACAACGCCCCGCTGGATCAGGAGGGCTTTCATCTCTATGTCCGGGACGGGGACTGTGTGTGGAACCCGGGCTGGCAGCCGGTGCAGACGGAGTTGGACGCCTATTTCTGCCGCCACGGCCTGGGCTACACCGTGATCCGGAGCAGGAAGAAGGGACTGGCCGTCACCCAGGAGCTTTTTGTCCCCCCGGGAGACAACTGCCTGCTGATCCGCGTCAAGCTCCGCAACGACAGCGCCGCGGCCAAGTCCGTCCGGCTCTTCCCCTATCTGGAGTTCTGCCTCTGGGACGCCATGGACGACAGCTCCAACTTCCAGCGCAACTTCTCCACCGGCGAGGTGGAGGTCGACGGCGCCGCCATCTATCACAAGACCGAGTACCGGGAGCGGCGGGACCACTACGCCGTCTTCTGGTCCAACCGCCTGCCGGAGGGCTTCGACACCCAGCGGGAGGCCTTTCTGGGCCCCTACGGCAGCCCCGCGAAGCCGGAGGCCGTCTTCGGGAAGGGCTGCACCGGAAGCATCGCCCACGGCTGGCAGCCCGTCGCCGCCCAAATGCACAGCCTCAGCCTGGAGCCCCACGAGGAGCAGACGCTGCTCTTCGGTCTGGGCTACCTGGAAAACCCCCGGGAGGAAAAATGGGAGCGTCCCGGCGTGATCAACAAGAGCCGGGCCAGGGCCATGATGGCCCGCTATGCCAGCGGCGCCGCCTTTGACGAGGCGCTCTCCGCCCTGCGGGAGCACTGGGAAAAGCTGCTGGGCCGCTACCGGGTGGACTCCGGGGCGGAGAAGCTGGACCGGATGGTGAACGTCTGGAACCAGTACCAGTGCATGGTCACCTTCAACATGAGCCGCTCCGCCAGCTACTTTGAAAGCGGCATGGGCCGGGGCATGGGCTTCCGGGACTCCTGCCAGGACCTGCTGGGCTTCGTGCACATGATCCCCGAACGGGCCCGGGAGCGGATCCTGGACATCGCCGCCACCCAATTCCCCGACGGCAGCGCCTACCACCAGTACCAGCCCCTGACCAAGAAGGGCAACCTGGCCGTGGGCAGCGGCTTCAACGACGATCCCCTCTGGCTCATCGCCGGGACCGACGCCTATCTGCGGGAGACCGGAGACTGGAGCATTCTGGACGAACAGGTGGACTTTGACAACGATCCCGGCCTGGCCCGGCCCCTGCTGGAGCATCTGCGCCGCAGCTTCGCCTACACCCGGACCCACCTGGGTCCCCACGGCCTGCCCCTGATCGGCCGGGCGGACTGGAACGACTGCCTGAACCTGAACTGCTTCTCCGAGCAGCCCGGCGAGAGCTTCCAGGTCACCGGCCCCAGCGAGGGTCCCGTGGCCGAGAGCGTGTTCATCGCCGGCATGTTCGTGAAGTACGGCCGGGCCTGGGCGGAGATTTGCCGCCATCTGGGCCTGGACAAGGAGGCCGCGGAGGCCGAGGAAGCCGTCTCCTCCATGGAGCGGACCGCCCTGAGCGCCGGCTGGGACGGGGCCTGGTTCCGCCGGGCCTACGACGCCTTCGGGAACGTGGTGGGCGGCAGGGAATGCGAGGAGGGCCAGATCTTCATCGAGCCCCAGGGCATGTGCGTCATGGCCGGCATCGGCAAGGAGAGCGGCCAGGCGGCGCAGGCCCTGGAGAGCGTGAAGGAGCGGCTGGACACCAAGTACGGCATCGTGCTGCTGCAGCCGGCCTACACCCGCTATCACCTGGAGCTGGGCGAGATCTCCAGCTATCCCCCCGGATACAAGGAGAACGCCGGCATCTTCTGCCACAACAATCCCTGGATCGTCTGCGCCGAGACGGAGCTGGGCCACGGGGACCGGGCCTTTGAGGTCTACCGCCGCACCGCCCCCGCCTACATTGAGGATATCAGCGAGATCCACCGCACCGAGCCCTATGTCTACAGTCAGATGGTCGCCGGGAAGGACGCCCCCAGCTTCGGCGAGGGCAAGAACAGCTGGCTCACCGGCACGGCGGCCTGGACCTTCGTGAGCATCTCCCAGGCCATCCTGGGCGTGAAGCCCAGCCTGGACGGGCTGGAGATCGATCCCTGCATCCCCGCCGCCGTGAAGGGCTACCGGGTCCGGCGGCTCTACCGGGGCGTCTGCTACGAGATCCAGGTGGAAAACCCCGACGGCGTGCAGCACGGCGTAAAGGAGCTCTGGGCGGACGGGGAGCTGCTGCAGGGCAGACTCCTGCCCCTGCGCGCGCCGGGCGAGACGGTCCGGGTCCGGGTCGTGATGGGCTGAAAAAGCATCCCAGCCGGTCTTCGCTTTTCCGGGCGGAGACCGGCTGTTTACCGTGTCTCTCCGGGAACCATCCGGCCCCGGAGGCGTCTTATTGAAAAAGCCAAGAGAGGGAGGCGGGGACATGCTGCGTACGAACAGAACAAAAGCGGCGGCGCTGCTGGCGCTGCTGCTGGCGCTGCTTTTGACGGGGCTTCTCTGCACCGGCTGCGCCGTTCCCGGCTTCGCGCCCACCCTCACCCGGGAGAAACTGCTGCAGGCGCCGCCGACCTACGCAGGCGAACCCATCCTCGTGGTCAACGGGGACAAGCCCTTTTTCACGAAGGAGGACTTCGCCGCGGAGGAGGGCTTCACCTTCAGCGAGCTGGACCAGCTGGGCCGCTGCGGCCCGGCCATGGGCCTGCTGAGTCTGGACACCCGGCCCACGGAGAAGCGGGGCCCCATCGGCGAGATCCGGCCCAGCGGCTGGCACACCGTCCGCTACGACGACCGGATCGAGGACCGCTATCTCTACAATCGCTGCCATCTGCTGGGCTATCAGCTCTGCGGCGTGAACGACGATCCCCGCAACCTCATCACCGGCACCCGGTACATGAACATCGAGGGCATGCTGCCGGTGGAAAACGCCGTGAACGCCTACATCGGGCTGAACAAGGTCCATGTGCTCTACCGGGTGACGCCGGTGTTCCTGGGCGAGGATCTGCTGGCCTCCGGGGTGCTGATCGAGGCGGCCTCCGCGGAAGATCGGGGCCGGGGGCTCTCCCTCTGCCGCTATGTGTTCAATGTGCAGCCGGGGGTGCTGATCGACACCCGGGACGGCTCCAGCGAGAAGGACCCGGCCTGGACGGCGCCGGAGAGAGACCTGCAGCCCCTGGAGGAGCTGGGGCCCGCGGAGGAGGCGGGAGCGCGGGAGCTGCCGGAGGGCGAGGTCCTGAGCCGCGCGTACATTCTGAACACCAAGACGAAGAAGTTCCACCTGCCCGGCTGCCCCTACGCGGAGAACATGCAGGCGGAGAACCGGGAGCTCTTCGAGGGCAGCCGGGAGGAGCTGCTGGAGCAGGGCTACAGCCCCTGCGGCCGCTGCCGGCCCTGATAGCATCCGCCAAGAAAACCCTTCCTTTGAGAACGGGGAATTGTCCGCTTCCAGTTTTCGTATGAGGAAGCCGGAAAGCATCATCGGGAGACGCAAAGCGCGTCTCCCGATTTTTTGTTCTCCGCAAACGAGGCGCGGACACAGCCCGCCGGGAGGGGCAAGCCCCTCCCCTACGGCGGGGGGGCGCGGCAGGCCGCGTAGGGCGCGATGCCCTTATCGCGCCGCGGATCACGCACACGGCGCAGATCGGCGGGCGACCAAAGGTCGCCCCTACGGGCGCGGACGTGGCGTCGGCGCGGATTTCCCGTAGCGCCGACCATTGGTCGGCGAAATCAGCACGGGACGACGCCGGGCAATGCCCGGCGCTACGGGGCGAGACGGAATGCGGGCGCAGATCGGCGGGCGACCAAAGGTCGCCCCTACGGCAAGGGACGCGGCGAAAATCGCCGCGTCCCCGCGTTTTTTGTTGTTGTTTCGGATCCCGCGATTGCCTTCCCCGCGCACGGGGAAGGGGGACCGCTTGCGGTGGATGAGGTCCCCGCGTAGCGGATCACTATTCCGAATTCCGAATTCCGAATTCCGAACTCCGAACTCCGAACTCCGAATTGTCAGTGGATCTCCACGTCGTGATACTTCAGCCAGCGCGTCAGGCGGATCAGATCCTTGTTGTTGACCTTGCCGTCCCCGTTCACGTCCAGGGCTGCCGCGTTGACTGTCGTGGTCGGATCCTTCAGGTATTTCTGGAGGCGGAGCACGTCTTTGTTGTTCACCACGCCGTCCCCGTTGATGTCGCCGGGGATGTGGTCGGGCGTGGCCTCGGTGATGACCGTCTGGTCCGCGTCGATGTAGAGCGTGCCGCCCAGGGAGCCGCCGGAGTACTTCACATAGCCGTTATACTCCGTGACGGTGCCGTTGAGATAGGCGTCCAGCAGGATCGGGCTGCCGCTGAGATCCAGTTCGGTCAGATCCGTGTGGTGGGCGTAGAGGGTTTTCAGCTCCGGCTGATCGCCCAGCTCCAGGCTGGTGAGGGGGTTGTTTTCGCAGTTGAGCTGCTTCAGCGCAAAGTCGCTGACGTCCAGCTCCCGCAGCGCGTTGTTCCCCACATACAGATAAATCAGCTCCGTCAGACCGTCCAGCTTGATTTCCTGCAGGGCGTTGTCTCCCAGGTCGACGCTGTACAGCTTGGTGTTGGCGCGCAGGTCGATGGAAGTCAGGTGCGGCGCGCAGATGAGATGGATGCTTCCCAGCTCCGTCAGATACTCGATGCCCTTCACATTGCGGATATCGTATTCCTCCGCGTCGATATCGGTGGCGTTCTGGATCTCGATGGGGCTCAGCCAGCCGTTGCCGTTGCGGTCGAAGTCCACGGACACATAGTCCCGGAACTCCGGATCGGGGAAGGTGACCTGATTGATAGGAATGCCCAGATCCTCCTCAAAGGTCGCGCCAGGATTCAGCCGCAGCAGGCCGATGCTGGTGCTTCCGTCCTTCAGGGAGTACTCGTCGATCGGAACACTGTTGATGGAGATCCGACTGTAGGTGCCCTCGCGATAGGTCCGGGCCAGCAGGGGGGCGGAGCTGAAATCCAGATTGTCCAGCGCGGTACCATAGCAGATCAGCTGCCACAGGATCGGGCTGTTCAGGCCCAGCTCTTTCAGGTTGGGGCAGTTGTAGCACTGCACGGCCTTCAGCGCGGCGTTGTGGGACAGGTTCAGGCTGCTGAAATTATTCTGGTAGCAGACGAGGGACTGCAGCTTGGTGTTCTTTGTCACATCCAGCCAGGACAGCTTGCATTTGTAGCACTGCAGGATCTCCAGCTCCGTGCAGCCGCTGACGAGCAGGGTGGAGAGGCTGGTGTTGCTGAAGCAGTGCAGCGTTTTCAGCTTGGTGTTCTTGTTCAGGTTCAGGGTGGTCAGGCTGTTGGAACTCACGTTCAGATAGGTCAGCTCGGGGAAGAACTCGATGCCGTTCAGCTTCTTGATACCCTTCGAGGACACGGTGATGTTCGTCACCGCGTTGCGCTCCGCCCAGGAGAGGTAGCCATCGCCGTTCGGGTCGCAGTTCTCGGCGACATAGCTGCGGAAATTCTCGTCGGGGAAGTTGGTCTCGTTGATGGGCAGCAGCTCCTCGAAGACGGCGAAGTACGCGCAGTCCACATAGACGCCGATCTGGATCTCGAAGTTCTGGCTTTCATCGGTGAAGGAACCGCCGTAGGCGTCCTCCCAGTGGTCGAAGCGGTAGCCCTCTTCCGGGGATGCGCAGATGGTGAGTGTTGTGCCGTAGGAAACGGTGTTGTAGGTCTGGCGGAAGAGGTCGCCGTCGCCGAAGCCGACCCAGCCGCCTACGCCCTCATTGCCGTCCAGATCCTTGACGCCCAGGTTGACCGTCGGCTTCTTGTCGGTGATCTGGGCGCTCTGGGCGGGATCGCCGGTGCTGGGATCGATGATGGTGGTGTCGTCGTCGCTGACCGAGCCGTTGACCGGCAGGCTGATGAAGTGGGTGCTGTTATCGAAGCTGATGGAAGCGACCTCCAGGGCCTGGACATTGCCGTAGGCGGTGAAGCCGCCGTTCTGGATGTTCAGGTCGCTGGCGCCAAGCAGGCCGATGTCGTTGGTAGAAGAGGCCCAGATCGTGCCGCCCACCAGCGTAACGTTGCCGCCGCAATTCAGACCGGCCTCGCCGGCCTCGCACATCAGCTCGCCGCCCACGCTCACGTTGCCGCGGCAGTCCACGCCGTAGCCCTCATCGGTCATGACCTTCAGGGAGCCCAGGAAGACGCTGAGATCGCCGCTCATGTCCACGCCCGCCCGGGTGGTGTCGTAGACCGCGGTGTTGCCGTGCACGGTCAGGTTGCCGTTCGTGTAGATGCCGTAGGATTCGGCGTGGATCTCGAAGTCGCCGTTCAGGGTCAGGTTGCCGCCGCAGCTGATGCCGCCGTAGAGGGTCTTGTCCATCAGTCTGCCGTTGCCCTCGATGGTCAGGTCGCCGCTGGCGGTGATGCTGAACAAGCTGGTCAGGCTGGGATAGAGCTCTCCCTGCGCGGCGACGCCGATGCTGCCGGTGTAGTCGGTCAGCGTCAGGGTCTTGGTGTCGGGATCGTAGCTGGCCTTGCCGCCCAGGACGGGGATGTTGTTTTTGTTCTCCGCGTTGACCTGGACGCTGCCCAGATAGACGTCATAGCGCTCCGGGCCGAAGCGGTAGATGATGGTGCCGATGCGGCCGGAGGGGGTCTGGGTGGTGATCTCGCCGAAGATGCTGCCCAGCCGGATCACCTGGGCCGTGCCGTCGGCGCGGAACTCCACGCGGATATCGTCCTGGCCGTCGCCGTCCAGGTCCCGGGTGATCATCGTGCCGGCCTCATACTCGCCGAAGAGCCACAGGGCGTCTTTGGCGTTCATTTCGTGGACGCCGTCCTCCAGCTCGAAGACATAGGTCTCCTGGGGCAGCAGCTCCCCGGTGACGCTCACGTTCTTTGCGGGCATGGTGAAGCCCCAGGTGATCTCCGTGATCTGGGTCAGCTCCACGTCCTCGCTGGTGACGGAAGCCAGATAGGTGCCCAGGGGCTGGGTGGTGATGTCGGAGCGCACCACCACATACTGGCCCGGACGGGCGGTGGCGGTCTCCACGTCATTGATCCGGAACTTGACGTAGGTGCCGCTGAGCTGGTAGCTCTCCGTGGGGATCGTGATGCTCTCGGTGTCGATCCAGAGGGAGCGGTCCGTCGTGCTGTACGAGGTGGTGAAGGACAGGCCGTTGCGCAGCGTCACCCGGGTGTCCGCGGTGAGATAGTAGCCCGGGTCCGCGATGATGCGGATGGTGGCGTAGTACACGCAGCCGGGCTGGAAGCTGGAGGTCTGCTCCCCCTTCGCGCCGGTGGCCTGGTCCGCGCCGTTTTTCCACAGGGTGTACATTTCGCCCACATGAGGCGTGTAGAAGGTGGCCCAGGGCTGGCTCATGAACTCGAAGCTGTCGCCCTCCTCGGGCAGATCCAGGGACAGCTCCACCTCGTCCACCGCCGCCTCCGGCAGAGTAAGGAAGTCGGAGACGATGACCAGATCGCCGTTGGCCAGCTTGTTGACGGTGACGCTGCCGTTTTGGCTGTTCATGTACGAATCGTCACTGAAATACAGGATGGCGCTGACATCGTCGGAAAAGCTCCATTCCGGATCGGGCGCCACGATGATATCCACGCAGTACTCCTGGCCGGGGACGAAGCTGCTGGGATTACCCACGCCGCTGCCCTGGGGCTCGTACCACCGGGCGCTCTTCACCGTGTACTTGGAGGCGTTGACCTCGCTGGGCGTTACCGCAGCGGGCGCGTAGCCGCTGTAATTCCCGCCGGGAGCGGGCAGCTCCACATTCAGGGTCACCGCGTTGCAGGTCACCGGCTCGTCCGCAAGGGCGAACATGGCGTTGACGTACACGTCGTCGGGGTCGTCATCCACATAGAACTCCAGGGTATCGGTGATGTCGTCGCCGATCCACTCGGACCTGCGGGCGACGGTCAGCCACTGGAGGCGGTAGCCGTTCTTGGGCATCACGCCGAAGATGAGGGTGTCGCCCACCTTGGGGTTGCTGTCGCTGGGCAGCACATAGCCGCCGACGCCCGAGGGGTTGGTAGAGCCGTCAGGATTCACCAGATAGTTGGTCACGAAGACCCGGCGGTACTGGGCCGCAGTCTCCGGATCCAGGGAGAACCAGGAGGTGACCACGTGGAGGGAGCCGTCGGAATTGAGAGTTTTGATCTCCACGCTGCCGTTTGTGAGCTCGATCTGGGTGTCCGCGGTGAAGACGTAGCCCTCGTTGGGGATCAGGTCAAACTCGGTGAAGTAGCGGCCCTCTCTGGTGAAGAAGCCGGCGGCCAGGCCGATGCCGCCGCTTTCCTGGTTGGCGTAGTTGTACCAGACGGCGCTGGAGACGGTGAAGGGCGCGTCCTCGGGCAGCTCGAAGACCACCGGGCAGCCCGTGGGATACTCGCCGCCCTCCTCAAACATCTCGACCTCCAGCGCCGCCGCGGTGATGGTCTTCTTGCTGATGGTCTGCTCCGGGATCTGGACGACGATGCCGCCGCTGGCGGGGAAATAGCTGACAGTCACATTCTGGAGAAAAACGCCATTGTCCAGCCGGACGTTGGCTCGCGTGCCCTCGTCAAAGCACCAGTTTTCCTTGGGCTCGAGGCCGATCCAGGCATAGTAGCTCGCGCCATCGATAAAGGAATCCGGCTTCTCCCCCTGGCAGCCGCTGTTTGTGCCGCCGTACCATGCGGTCCACAGGATGGTGTAGTTCTCCAGGCCGCCGTTTTCGGCCTGGGTCGCGCCCGCGCTGTAGCTGCTGGCCGGGAGGGGCAGAGGCAGCTTGACGGACACCCCGGAAATGGGGACCGTCGCGTCGGCGGGGGCGAAATACACGATCACATCGCAGACCGCGCAGTCGTCAGGGACGGTAAAGGTCAGCGTGTCAGTAATATCACCGGCGAAGGTCTCGCCAATGCCCAGGTTCGCGCTCTGGAGCCGGTAGCCGGCGTAGGGGGTGACGACCAGGCTGATCTGATCCCCGGGCAGGACCGTGAGCTCGTTGGACGCGGGCATGGTCTGGGCCGCGCCGCCGTTCACACGGAACTGCACCGTGCCGCTGACCAGATAGAGGTCGTCGCCATGGGTGTACTGGAAGAGCCGGAGGGTCACGGGCTCTCCCGCGCGGACGAAATACACCACGAGTTCAAAATAACCGCCCTCCGAGGGGATCGTAAAGCTCAGGCTGTCGGTCACGTCGCCCAGCAGATCGTCGCCGTTGCCCCACTTGGCGCTCCGGAGCGCAAAGCCGTTTTCCGGCTCCGCGGAGATGCTGATGGTATCGCCGGCGCAGACCATGAGCTCCTCTGCTTCCACGGGCGTATCACCGTTCACACTGAGCTTCACCGTGCCGCCGTCCAGATCCAGCACGACGCCGTCCTTTTCGCAGGCGTAGTTGAAGATCCGGAGACGGACGTCGCCGGGCAGCGTGATCTCCCTGCCTGTCAGATGCAGCCGGCCTTCACTGTCCAGCGTGCCGGTGGAGCCGCCGGAAAACTCCCAGGACGTGGGTTCCGCCGACGCGGGATCGTGATAGAGCAGCAGGGTACTGGTGTCTTCCCTCCAATGCCAGTGGGCATGGGGAGTCAGAACGATTTCGGGGTAGTACTTGTGCCCCAGCAGGAAGCTTGTCGGGGGCTGGCCCTCACAGCCGCTGCCCGTGCCGCCGTACCAGTATACGGAGTCCACGTCATACCAGTGGCCGGCGGAGTTCAGCACCTGTCCGGGCACGGGGCCGGAATAGGAGACGCCGGGCTGGGGCAGCTCCAGCAACAGGGAACCGGCCCCGGGCAGAGGCAGGCTGGTCCCGGCGGGCGTGAAGCAGACGAAGAGCTCCAGAGAGCAGTAGTCCGCGGGGATGGTGAAGCGCATGTCTCTGGTGGCGTCGTATCCCATGCGGACGCCGTCGTCATAATACACGTACTGCAGCTGATAGCCCGCGGCGGGGGTGGCCGTCACGTACACGGTGTCGCCGGGTCTGGGATTGGCGGGCAGGTAGCTGGCCGTGCCGGCCTCGACGCCGGTGAGGGGCTGATAGTTCGCGTCATAGACCTCCACCGTCAGCGTGACGGAGAAGGAACGGTCCCCGGTCTCCTCGTCCGCCGGGGCAGGCTCCGCCTCGGGTTCCTCCCCGGGTGCGGGCGCAGGGTCTTCCGCCGGCTCCGTGGCGGGAGTCGGCTCGTCCGGCTCCTCCGCGGGAGTCGGCTCGTCCGGCTCTTCTCCGGGGCCGGGCTCTTCCACAGGCTCCTCCGCGGGAGCCGGCTCTTCCGCAGGCTCCTCCGGCTCCTCCGCCAGAGCGGCGGCGGGGAACAGGGAGATGCAGAAGATCAGGACAAGAAACAGTGCCAGAAATCGTTTCGCAGGGTGTTTCATATCGGGCCCTCCTTGAAAAAATGTTGCGAAGCTTGGTCTGTGAGATATGGTTTTGCGAGATATGGTTTTGCGATGTATGAACTTTGTAATAATACGTTGCCAATTTGTTATTCTATACAAAAAACCAGATTTTGTCAAGAACAGAAGCAAAAACGTCGGTGTCAAGTTGTTGTAGGAAAAAGCAGGTGGGGTCAAAATGGTCTAAGAGCGTTGAAGAGCGCGGTAACCTTGTTTTGCCGAGCGGGGAAAGAT
>CACYLY010000038.1 GCA_902775355.1 Oscillospiraceae bacterium | reverse complement strand
ACTAAGTTACAAAAGCAAGCTCTCGTAACTCCGTTCGACTTGCATGTGTTAGGCACGCCGCCAGCGTTCATCCTGAGCCAGGATCAAACTCTCAATAATTGTATCTTAAAGCCTTTCGGCTCTAAAATCTTATTGAAGCTTTCTCAAGCTCTCAAAAGAATTGTTAACGACTTTCGTCGTTGTAAGAACCCTTCTCTGGTGCTTATTTAGCATAAGCTTTTTTCTTACATTGTTCAATTTTCAAGGTACATTCTCGCTCCCGCCTCATCGGCGTCAGCCTGATTATAATAGCACAGGCAGATCCCTTTGTCAACAATTATTTTTCAATTTCTCAAAAAATTTTGCTGTCCGGCAGGCGCCCGCAAGCAGGCATATCGCGGTGATTGATAATATAGCACCAGCCAATAGCCTTTGTCAACTGTTTTTTTACAAGTTTTTGTAAAAAAATTCGGGGCCGCAACATCTGGTATGCAGCCCCGGAAAAGACCCCAATTATCCAGGCAAACACTGGAGAAATCGCCTCTGGCGTCCCCCGTGTTTCCCTGTGATCCGCGTTAAAAATTCCCGATATTCCCTATGTAGGGCAGCGGTTCTTTTTTCCCTGCCAGCACGGCGCTGATCCCTTTAAATATAAAGTAGATCCGGCAGAGAGACAAGAGCCAGCCGATGGGAAAGAGATTGCCGATCAGATCCAGGATAAAGCTGAAAATGAACAGCCGCAGGCCCTGCTTGGCATGGAACATGGCAAACTCGTCCTTGGGCGTTGCGATCATGGGGATCGCAAAGAAGAAGCTGATGTAGCTCAGCGCGGCCAGGGCTGTGTTCCCCTGGGAGCTTCTCCCCTGCTGGTCCGCGCTGCCGCTCTGGCTGCTCGGACCGGCCTGTGTCCGGCTCTGCTGCGCACGGGCCCTCTGCTCCGCCTCCACCTCTCTCTGGGCCTGGCGGCGGGCGTATTCCTCCTGCGCCCACTGGCGGTTTTCCGCCTGCTTGTCCCGGCGCTCCTTTTCCTGCTCGGCCCACTGGCGGTTCTTCTCCTGCTGGAGCCGGCGATGGCGCTCCATTACCTGGCGCATGTCCTCGTTCTGGGCTCTGGCCTCTTCTCTCCTGCGCTCGGCGGCCTCGGCTGCAGCCTTGTCCGCAGCGGCCTTCTGGGCGGCGGCCGCGGCGGCGGCTCTCTCCGCGCCCTCGTCAAAGCCGCAGGCCAGACAGGCATTCAGCCCGTCGGGAATATACGCGCCGCAGCTTTTGCAGTATGCCATGTCGTTCCCTCCATTCGCAGCGTGTTTTTATATTATACTCGCTGTTCCGCCGCTTTTCAAGGTCTTACGCGCAAAATCTGTGACTTCCGATCTGGACGATCAGGGGCCGGGACCAGATCCAGCGGCTGGTTGCCGTAGCGGGATTGAAATAGTAGATGGCGCCGTAGCTGGGATCGTAGCCGTTCAGCGCCTCCCGGGCCGCCCGCCAGGCGCTCTCGGCGATGGGCTGGTCGAACTGGCCGTCGTCCAGGCAGGAAAAAGCCCCGGGCTGATAGACCACGCCGGAGATGCTGTTGGGAAAAGAGGGATGCTCCACCCGGTTCAGCACCACCGCTCCCACGGCCACCTGGCCCACATAGGGCTCGCCCCGAGCCTCGGCGGAGATGAGCCGGGCCAGCAGATACAGGTCGCCGGACTGGCTCTGACCGCCGCCCCCTCCCCCGCCGCCGGAGAGGCTGATGCCCAGGGCGGCCAGGGTCTGATCGCCCGCCTGCCCGTCCACGCTGAGGCCGTTCTTCTGCTGGAACCAGCGCACCGCCGCCTCGGTGCGGCTGCCGTAGACCCCGTCCACCGAGCCGTCATAGTAGCCCCAGTTTTTGAGCCTGGTCTGGATCTCCGTGACCGTGTCGCCGGAGCTCCCCTTCTTATATAAATCTGCCGAGGCGCTTTGAGCCAGGGCGATGATAAAAATGTTCAGCGCGAAGATCACCGCCAGAGCCAGCAGCAGCCGCTTTCGTTCCGCAGACATGAAAATCCCCCTCACAAGCTTTTTGCTTAGTTTGTGAGGGGGATCGTTTTTTATGCAGTTGTTTACTTTGCCTTGCTGCGGATCTCCTCCAGGATCTTCGCCGTGAAGTCCTCCAGGCTCATGGCGCCCAGGTCCTCGCCGGCGCGGGTACGCACGGAGATGTTGCCGGCCTCGGCCTCCTTGGCGCCGATGATGAGCATATAGGGCACCCGGTCCTCCTGCTGGGCCAGACGGATCTTGTAACCGATCTTCTCGTTGGATTCGTCCAGCTGCACGCGAAGGCCGGCGTCCGCCAGCTTGTTGTAGATCTCCCGGGCGTAGTCCAGGGTCTTTTCGCTGACGGGCAGAACCTTGACCTGCAGCGGCGCCAGCCACGCCGGGAAGCGGCCCTTGGTCTCCTCGATGAGGTAGGCCATAAAGCGGTCCAGAGAACCCAGGATGGCCCGGTGGATGACCACGGGGCACTTCTCCGCGCCGTCGGAGTCGATATAGCGCAGGTCGAACTTGGCGGGCAGGCAGAAGTCCAGCTGACAGGTGGAGAGGGTGTACTCCGCGCCCACGGCAGGCTTCACGTTCACGTCCAGCTTGGGATGCCCAGCTCCGTCAGCACCTGGCGCAGGGCCTCCTCGGCGGTGTTCCACATGGCGTCGTCGTCGTGGTACTTCTTCTTGTCCGCGGGATCCCGCAGGGACAGGACGCAGCGGTAGTCGGTGATGCCGAAGTCCCTGTAGGCGTCAAAGATCAGGTCGCAGACCTTGCTGACCTCGTCCTTGATCTGTTCCGGAGTGCAGAACAGGTGAGCGTCGTTCTGGCAGAAGTGCCGGGCCCGCTCGATGCCCTTCAGGGTGCCGGAGGATTCGAAGCGGAAGTCATGGGCGATCTCGCCGATGCGCAGGGGCAGGTTCCGGTAGGACCGGGGACGGCTGGCGTAGATGCGCATGTGGTGGGGGCAGTTCATGGGACGCAGCACGTAGGCTTCGTTCTCCAGCTCCATGGCCGGGAACATGTTGTCCTTGTAGTGCTCCCAGTGACCGGAGGTCTTGTAGAGCTCCACAGAACCCACACAGGGGGTCATCACGTGCTGATAGCCCAGGCGGCGCTCCTTCTGGACGATATAATTCTGCAGCTCCTCCCAGATGATGGCGCCGTTGGGCAGGAACATGGGCAGGCCGCGGCCCACCAGATCGTCGGTCATGAACAGCTGCATTTCCCGGCCGATCTTGCGATGATCCCGCTCCCGGGCCTCCTGCTGCTGCTTCTCCCACTCGGCCAGCTCCTCGGCGTTGCGGAAGGCCACGCCGTTGATGCGGGTGAGCATCTGGCGGGAGGAGTCGTTCTTCCAGTATGCGCCGGACTGCTGGGTGACCTTGAAGGCCTTCAGCGCCTTGGTGTAGGTCAGGTGGGGTCCCAGGCACATGTCGATATAGTCGCCCTGCTGGAAGAAGCTGAACTCGGTCTCGTTGGCCAGGTCGTCCATATGCTCCAGCTTGAACTTCTCGCCCCGCTCGGCCATGAGTTTCTTGGAGTCCTCCCGGTTCAGAACGAAGGACTTGACGGGAAGATTCTGCTTGACGATCTTCTTCATTTCCTTCTCAATGGCTTCCAGGTCCTCAGAACTCAGCTTCCGATCGCCCAGATCCACGTCATAGTAAAAGCCGTTCTGGGTGGCGGGGCCATAGGCAAAGTCTGCCTCCGGGAACAGGTGCTTGATGGCCTGGGCCATGATATGCGCGGCGGTGTGGCGAATGACGTGCAGCTCCTCCTCCTGGGGGCACTCGGCCACAGTTCCGTCCTTGTAAATGATCTTCATAGATATCCCTCCCAAAATAAAAACACCCTCAGCGGCATCCAGCCGCCAAGGGTGCATGAAAATACACGGTTCCACCTTGGTGTTTCACTCATTGGGACCTGTTAACGCGGTCACGCGGGGCGGCATTTCCTCCGCCCGGCTCGGGAGCGGTCAGCCTGTCGTTTCCTTCGGGGCGGCTTGCAGCCTGGGCCCGCCCTCTCTGTGCCTGGAGTACGACGCTGTTCTCCGTCAAAGCTTTTGTATGCGGGTATAGTATCACCCAATTTGTCATCTGTCAACCGGCTTTTTTCTTTTCCGCCAGCCGCTGGAAGAATTTGACCGTCTCCACCACCGGAATCACGCACAGGCCCAGCCCGATGGCGATCCCGTACTGACCGGCGCTGATTTTGGAGAACTCAAAAACTCTGGCCAGCGCGGGGATCTCGCACACGGCGGTAGTCAGGAACAGGGAAACCGCCGCGGAAGCCATCAGCAGCCAGTTCATGCCGCCCAGCTTGAAAATGCTGTGCCGCTGGGACCGCATGTTGAAGGCGTGGAAGATCTCCGCCATGGACATGGTTACGAAAGCCATGGTTGTGCCGAGCGCGCTGTTTTGGAAGATCCAGGCGCCGGTTTCGGCATGGACGCCGCATAGATAGGAGAACAGGGTGAGGGCTGCCACCAGCAGGCCCTGATACAGGATGTCCCAGCCCATGCCGTCGGCAAAGATGCCGGCCTTGGCCTGCCTGGGCGGGCGGCGCATGATATCCTCCTCGCTCTTTTCCACCCCCAGAGCCAGGGCGGGAAAGCTGTCGGTGATCAGGTTGACCCACAGCAGATGCACGGGCTTGAGAAGGCTGAAGCCCAGCAACGTAGCGGCAAAAATGGCGATCACTTCGCTCATGTTCGCGCCCAGCAGGAACTGGATGGCCTTGCGGATATTGTCATAGATCCGCCGGCCCTCCTCCACCGCGCCCACGATGGTGGCAAAATTGTCGTCCGCCAGGACCATGTCGGCGGCGCTCTTGGTCACGTCCGTGCCGGTGATGCCCATGCCCACGCCGATATCGGCGGATTTGATGCTGGGCGCGTCGTTCACGCCGTCGCCGGTCATGGCGGTGATATAGCCCGCCTTCTGCCAGGCTCTGACGATGCGTGTCTTGTGCTCGGGCTGCACCCGGGCGTAAACACTGATATGCCGAAATTCCTTTTCAAAGGTCTCGTCGTCCATGCGGCTGAGCTGGGAGCCGGTGACGGCCACGGCGTCCCCGGACAGGATGCCCAGCTCCCGGGCGATGGCGGAGGCCGTGTCCACATGGTCGCCGGTGATCATGATGGGCCGGATGCCCGCCGTGCGGCAGCGGACGATGGCCTCGGCCACCTCGGGCCGCACCGGATCGATCATCCCGCAGAGCCCCATAAAGCAGAGCTCCTTCTCCAGCAGAGCCGGATCGGTGCTCCCCGGAAGCTCGGTCCAGTCCCGCTTGGCGCAGGCCAGCACCCGCAGCGCCCGGTCCGCCATGGCCTTGTTGGCCCGGAGGATCTTCTCCCGCATTTCCCCGGTCAAGGGCAGGACCTGACCATCCTTCAGATAATGGCTGCACAGACTCAGCACCACGTCCGGCGCGCCCTTGGTAAATTGCACATAGCCCTCGCCCGTGGGGTGGACGGTGCTCATCATCTTGCGCAGGGAGTCGAAGGGCGCTTCAGCGCAGCGCAGCATCGTGGCCTTCAGCCGGTTCTTGTCCTTCCCCAGCTTGTTGGCCCAGACCACCAGCGCCGCCTCGGTAGGCTCGCCGGTGACCTCGCCGTGCTCGCCCAGCTCCGCGTCGGAGCAGAGGGCCATGGCCGCCGCGGTCTCCGCCTCGTTGTCGCCGAAGAAGTCCACCACGGTCATCTTGTTCTGGGTCAGGGTGCCGGTCTTGTCCGTGCAGATGATCTGGGCGCAGCCCAGGGTCTCCACGGCAGTGAGCCGGCGGATGATGGCGTTGCGCTTGGCCATGTGGGTCACGCCCAGGCTCAGCACCACCGTCACCACGGCAGCCAGGCCCTCGGGAATGGCGGCTACGGCGAGCGATACCGCGATCATCAGGGAGTCCATGGTGGTGCGCAGGCTCAAACCGCCGGAGCGGATCAGCTGAACGACGAAAATCACGGCGCAAATCCCCAGCACCAGCCAGGTCAGGATCCGGGACAGCTGCCCCAGCTTCACCTGCAGCGGCGTCCGCTCATCCTCGGCCTGGGCCAGCGCGTCGGCGATCTTGCCCATTTCGGTTTCCATCCCGGTGGCGGTGATCACGGCCAGGCCACGGCCGTAAACCGCGGTGCTGCCCATATAGATCATATTCCGCCGGTCGCCCAGGGGCACATCGTGCTCTCCTTCGGCGATCTTCAGCGGGTGGTCCACCTTCTCCGCGGGGACGGACTCGCCCGTCAGCGCCGCCTCCTCGATCTTGAGGCTGGCCGCCTGCAGGAGGCGGCCGTCCGCCGGCACGGCGTCGCCGGCCTCCAGCAGGATCACGTCGCCGGGGACCAGCTCCTCGCTGGGCAGCACCGTGAGCATCCCGTCCCGCAGGACCTTGGAGGTAGCGGCGGACATCTTCTGCAGGGCTTCAATGGCCTTTTCCGCCTTGCTCTCCTGATAGACGCCCAGGATGGCGTTCATCAGGACCACCGCCAGAATGATCATCACGTCGGTGTAGCCGTCCCCCTCCAGGAAAGACAGCACGCCGCTGACCGCGGCGGCGGCCAGAAGGATCAGGATCATGGGGTCCGCCAGCTGCTCCACGAAACGGCGCAGCAGGGACTTGCCCTTGGCCGCCCGCAGCTTGTTGGGTCCGTGCTTTTCCAGCCGTTCCTTTGCCGCGGCGGTACTCAGGCCGGTTTCCTCGCTCTCCAGGGAGCGCAGGACCTCTTCTTTTTTCTCGATGTAGTATTTCATGGAATGCTCCATCTTGTCAGTTTTGTTGAAAGGAAGGCGTTTCCGGTATTTTTCCCGAAAACGCCGCCATGCTTACACGTTGAAGCGGAACATGGTCACGTCGCCGTCCTGCATGACATAGTCCTTGCCCTCCAGACGGAACAGGCCCTTTTCCTTCACGGCGGCCATGGAGCCGCAGGCTTTCAGGTCTTCAAAGGCCACGATCTCGGCCCGGATGAAGCCCCGCTCGATATCGGTGTGGATCTTGCCCGCCGCCCGGGGCGCCTTGGTGCCCTTCACGATGGTCCAGGCATGCACGTCGTCCTCGCCGGCGGTGAGGAAGGAGATGTAGCCCAGCAGATCGTAGCTGGTGCGGATCAGGCGGTCAAGTCCGGTCTCGGTGAGACCCAGGTCCTGCATGAACAGCTCCGCCTCTTCCGGCTCCAGCTGAGCCAGATCCTCCTCAAACTTGGCCGCCACCGGCAGCACCGCCGCGCCCTTGGCCCTGGCGAACTCCGTCAGCGCCTTGAAGTTGGGGTCCTCTGCGTAATGGCTCATGCCGTCCTCGTCCAGGTTGGCGGCGTAGATCACGGGCTTGACGGACATGAGGCCGCCGTCGGCCAGGATGTCCCTGTCCTCCTCGGTGAAGGGGAAGTCCCGGGCGGGCTTCTCCTGCTCCAGGTGGGCGATCAGCGCCTCGCACATCTCCACCTCGCGCTTATACTTCTTGTCGCCGCCCTTGGCGTTCTTCTTCGCCCGCTCCAGACGCCGCTCCACGATCTCGATATCCGCCAGGATCAGCTCCAGGTCGAAGCTCTCCGCGTCCCGCACGGCGTCCGCCGGCTCCAGGAAGATGCCCTCGTCGTCAAAGCAGCGCACCACCTCCACCAGAGCGTCCACCTGCCGGATAGCCTGGAAGACCTCGTTGCCCTTGCCGCCGGAGGCCACCCCCGGCACATCCACGAAGTCGATGGTGGCGGGGCTGTATTTCTTCGGGTGGTAATATTCCGCCAGCCAGTCCAGCCTCTCGTCGGGCACCTTGGCGGTGCCGATGTTGGGCTTGGCGGAGACGTTGGTATAGCTGCCGGTCTCCGCGCTGGAGCCGGTGAGGGCATTGAAAAGCGTCGTCTTTCCCACATTGGGAAGGCCCACGATCCCTAATTTCATCCTGATTTCCTCCCATTCCGATCCCGTCGGGGATCAGTCCGTAAACTTCTCGTCCACCAGCGTCAGCACCTCGTCCAATACGGGCAGCCAGGTTTCCAGCTCCTCCCGGGTGATGGTCAGCGGCGGGCAGACCTCCACATTGTTCTCCCGTCCGAAGGTGGCAAAGCCCCGCTTCTTGAGCTCGGCGAAGATCCAGGGCATCACGGGGCCGGGGGTGTTGTACTCCTGCATGGGCTCCCGGGTCTGCTTGTTCTTCACGATCTCCAGGCAGGAGAAGAGGCCGATGCAGCGGGCCTCGCCCACGCAGGCGTGCTTTTCCGCCATCTTTTGCAGGAACGCATTCAAAATCTCATGCATCTCGGCCACATGGCCGGCGATGTCGTGCTCCTCGTAGTACCGCAGCGTGGCCAGGCCCGCGGCGCAGGCCAGGGTGTGTCCGGAGTAGGTCAGGCCGCACTGGAGCACATGCTCCTCGAAATAACGGGCGATGGGCTTGCTGACGATGACGCCGCCCAGCTGCACATAGCCGCAGGTGACGCCCTTGGCAAAGGTGATCATATCGGGCACGAAGTCGAAATTCTGCCAGGCGAAGCACTTGCCCGTCCGGTAAAAGCCGCTCATGACCTCGTCGCAGATCATCAGGATGCCGTACTTGTCGCAGAGGGCGCGGATGCCCTCCATATAGCCCTTGGGCGGAAGGAGCACGCCGTTAGCGCCCACGATGCTCTCCATCAGGATGGCGGCCACGTTGCCCGGCCCCTCATAGCACAGCTGCTGCTCCAGATCGTGGAGAGCCCGCCTGGTGACGATCTCGTCGTCCACGCCGCGGGTATAGCCGTCCCGGTACATGTGGGGGTTCATGAACTTCACAAAGCCGTTGGCGCCGCCCAGCTCTGCGGCAAAGCGCCGCCAGTCGCCCGAGGCGTTGGAGGCGCCCAGAGTGGCCCCGTGATAGCTGCGGTAGCAGGAAAAGATCTTGGTACGGCCGGTGAACATCCGGGCCATCTTAATGGCGTTCTCGTTGGATTCGGCGCCGCCGTTGGTGAAGAAGACCCGGGCAAAGCGCTCCTCCCCCGCGGCCTGCACCAGCTTCTGTGCCAGGCGGCTCTTGGGCTCGGAGGCATAGGCCGGAGCCATGAAGCACATTTTCTCCGCCTGGTCCCGGATGGCGTTCACGATCTCCGGCAGGCCGTGGCCCAGATTGGAGCACACCAGCAGAGAAGACATGTCCGCATATCTGTTGCCGTCGTAATCCCAGAAATAGATGCCCTCTGCCCGCTCCACGGGAAGGACTTCCTGTCCGGCTTTGCCCCAGGACTGCAGGATATACCGTTTATGCAGCTCGGCGATCTCGATCCCCTTGGGATTGTTCATCTCGCACTCTCCTTTTCCTTGCCTTGTCAAAGCAAGCATTGATCATAATTCGCAAAAAGTATACCACAGGCATGCGCTTTTCACAAGAGCGCAGACGCAGTATTCTTCAAAAAACTGTTGGATCTTCTCCTTCTGTCTCCTTCGGGGCCAGCAGCTCCCGACAGAGCCGCACCGCGGTCTCATAGCGCTGCTGATAGTCCCCGCTCAGGGAGACGAAGCTCCTTTTGCTGCGGCGCAGCAGATCCTTGATCTGCTCGCTGTAGCGCCGCCGGTCGTCCCGGATCACGGGGCTGCGGTCGCCCTCGTCCACGAAAGGCACGTCCGGCTCCAGGAAGAGCACCAGGTCGTAGCGGTTCATCAGGTCCAGCGCCGCGGCCAGAGGCAGATTGTTCCGGATGCCCCCGTCCTTCAAAAACTGCATATAAAAGAGCGTCACCAGGGCGTCGGTGTCCTCGAAGAGCAGCATGTCCCCCTGCTCCAGGGCCCGGATCTCGTTGAGCTTCTGCTGCAGCAGGATCTCGGTGAAATCCTCCGACAGCATCAGCAGATCCGTGCCGGAGCGCTCGGACAGGTCCCGGCCCGCCTCGTCGATATATCCGGCGTTGAAGCGCCGGGCCAGATTGATGGTCAGGGTGGATTTGCCGGTGCTCTCGCCGCCGATCAGCAGCACGCGCTTGGTATAGTAGGGCCGCACCAGCTTGGGGAGCCAGTCCCAGTGCCCGTAGGGATCCCGGCGGAGCTCGGTGGAATTGTGCTCGCTGCGGGGGAAAACCACCAGCTCGCTCTCCGGGTAGCAGAGCTTCCAGAAGCTGTCCTCCCCGTAGTCGCTGCCGCAGAAGACCGCGTCCAGCTTCTCCCCGATCCGGGCTTTCAGCTTCTCCGCGTCGGCCTGCCAGAGCTCCCGGCCGTATTCGGCCTTGCTGGGCGCGTCGTCCTCGAGCATGAGGATCTTCACGTTGCCGATGTGTTTGGTGAGCTGATACAGCCAGCGGTAGCGGACTCTCGGGTCGATCTCCCGCCGGTTTTTGCCCACGCTGAGCACCAGGTAGAGGCGCTCGCAGAGGTTCGCCGCCTGGAGGATGCAGTCCACATGGCCCAGATGCAGGGGGTTGAAGCTCCCGCCGTACATGCCTGCCCGATATCTCATGCCTGTTTCGCCTCCCGATCCCATTTTACGAACATGATGACCGCGTTCACCAGATACACGCTCCACATGGCCAGGGTGGCGATGGTCTCGCCGCCCCGGGCGAAGTTCACCGCCCACATGATCACCGTCACCACATCCACCACGATCCAGAGCACCCACTGCTCCCGCAGGCGCTTCACGGAGAGGATCGCGGCGGTGACGGAGACCACGGTGCTCATGCTGTCGATCATGGGCAGGTTTCCGCCCATGGCCCGCAGCACCAGGCCGTACAGGAGGATCGCCAGAGCGGTCAGCCCGTAGATCAGAGCCCCCGTTTTCCGGGACAGGCGGGTCTTCTCCACCTCGTCGGTCTCGGCGTTCATGTGCTTTTTCCAGGCAAACCAGCCCACGAAGTTCATGGGCAGGTAGTACAGCAGGTTCAGCATCACTTCGCCGTAGTATTTGGCCTCCAGGGAGATGAGCGCGTAAAAGATCACGTTCACCGTGCCGAAGAGGAAGGAGCTGCGCTTGCCCTTGCCGGTGAGGATCACGCACCACACGCCGGTGAGGGCGGCGGTCAGGCTGATCCAGTTGTCCCTCCAGTAGAGGGACAGGCCCAGGATCACCGCCGTGGCCAGGGCCAGCCAGGTCAGTTCCCAAGGCTTCCAACCCCGGAGCTCGCTTTTCAGATAGCTGCGGACTGCCGAGCCTTCCATATTTATCTTCCCCATCTTCCTCCGGAGCTTCCCTCTCCGTCATTGAGGCCGAGGACGTATTTGTTGGCCTGGATGAAACGGCCGATCCTTGGATCGTCGGTCTCCAGGAACAGCGTCTTGGCAGAGCTTCGGTTCATCCCCAGGAGCTTGCGCAGGCCGATGACGGTGTATTCCGCCTTCGGCAGCCGGAACAGGGCCCGGATCACCCGCCTGGCCTCGTTCTTCTGCTCCTCGGAGAGCATGTCCAGGTCATGCCCCCGCAGGAAGCCCAGCCGCTCCGTGAGCGAATCCGTCAGGATCGCCAGCTCATCCGGGCTTTCCGGGGCGGAGGCGCCGCTCAGAAACTCCTCCGCGGACACCAGCTTGTGGTGGGTCCGGCAGTACTCCACGAACTGCAGCCCTTCGGTCTCGCCCACGTTGCCGATGATCTTGTTGCGGATCACGGGCTTAGTCACGTCGGCGTCCATTTTCAGGATATCGCTGACCCGGGCCCAGGAGCGGGGCGTGGCGAAGACCATTTTCCCGGCCTCCTGCTTCTGGTTGTGGAGGGCGGCGGGCTTGAAGCTCAGATACTGGATCACGAAGGGATGCACGCCGGCCTTCAGGGCATAGTCCTCCTTCCACTCCTGGAAGTCAGGCTCGATGTAGTGGATCTCAAAGCGGTCCGCCAGAGGTCCGGCCAGCTGGATATAGACGCCGTCGTCGTCCTCCCGGTTGCCCAGGGCGATGACGAAGGTGCCCTCCGGCAGCCGGTACTCGCCGATGCGCCGGTCCAGGATCAGCTGGTAGGCCGCCACCTGGACCCGCTTGGTGCAGGAGGTGATCTCGTCCAGCAGCAGGATGGTGTTCTTCCCGTCCCGCTCCTCGTTGGGCAGGATATCCGGCGCCAGCCACACCGTCTTGGTGCGGCTCTCGTTGGGGTAGATCAGGCCGCCGATCTCCACCTCGGACATCTGGGCCAGGCGGATGTCGATGACCTTATAGCCGAACTTCTTGCCGATCTGCCGGATGATCTGGGACTTGCCCACGCCCGGCGCGCCCAGGCCCAGCATGGCGTGCTTGATGTTGTGGGTGATGTTGAACTCCACGCATTCCCCGAATTCTCTCAGCGTCATGGTCCTTCCCTCTCTCTCAATCTCTATTTCAATTTCGCGATCTTTCCGATCCGCCGCATGTCGTCGTCTTCCAGGATATCGCTGCTGAGCACCAGGATGGTATTGCTCTTCAGCGAGGGGATGAAGCAGTCGTTCAAGCGCCCGAAATAGCCGTCCGTCAGGATCAGCATCACCGCCGGGCGCAGCTTTTCCTGCCGCAGCCAGCGATAGACGCAGTTGATGTCGGTGCCGCCGCTGTGCCGGGGCAGGCTCTTCCAGATCTGCTCTTCGTCATTGACCTTGCGGTACACGTCGGTGACCTCCGTGTCCCAGTAGGCGATGTGGAACACGCACTTGAATTCCCTGGCGATCCGGCTGAGCTGGGTGAGAAACTGCTCCAGCTCGTTCTGGCTGATGGAGCCGGAGCTGTCCACAAAGGCCCAGATCTCCTCGATGCGGGTCTCGTCCCGGCTGTAGCCCGGCAGGATCAGGTCCATGTGGATGTACTTCCGCTCCGGAGTGATGTAGGAGCTCTCCTCGCTCTGCTCCTCCGTCAGGAAGCTGCGCAGCAGGCTTCTCCAGTCCAGGCGTCTGGTTTCCGTCGCTTTCAGGAATTCCTGGGGCAGATAGAAGGAGCCGATCTCTCCCCTGGCTTTCTCCAGAGCCTCCCGGATCAGGCCATTGATGTTGCTCTCCTCGCCCTCCGTCTTCTCATCCCCGGTCTTCCCCGCCGCAGTCCCCGGGTATTTCAGGTCCTCCGGCAGCTTTCCCTGCACGATCACGCGTTTCCAGCGGTCCAGCCCCGTATAGTTTACAAGGCCCTTTTTCAATACTTCCTCCCGGTTACTCAGCCGCAGGCTTTCATACAGGTTCTCCACGGTGTCCGTCGCCCCGACGTATCCGGTCAGGCTTCCCTTCGGCCGCTGGAAAGCGATCCCTCTCTGCAAAAGATTGCGCTGGAGCTGATCCAGCATGCTGTTCACCATCAGATCCGCGGCCGTGTTCCATAGCCTGGGATCCTTGTCCCGACTGCGTCTGCAGTGATGCAGCAGCACGTGGAACACCTCGTGCATCAGCACATAATTCCGCTCCCCGGCCGAGAGGCTCCGGAGGAAGTCCGGATTGTACTCGATGCTTCTGCCGTTGGTACAGGCGGTCCGGCATCCGGGGTTTGCCGAAAACGGCAGCCGGATGACGATATCCCCGTAAAAGGGCATTTTTCGCAGCATGTCCATGCGAAAGCGCTGGACTTCCTGTTCGATATCCATTCCGCGCTCTCCCTTCCGCTCTACAGGAGGATCTCCCCGCCGAAGCCGGCGTGGAGGCGGTTGTCCGTCTCGTAGCTGAGGCCCCGGCAGTACGTGCAGGTCTGGGCGGTGCTCCGCCCGTAAAATTCGATCAGCCGCCCCTCCGGCGACAGGTAGACCCCGTCGGAGCAGTGGCAGGCCTCGTAGTCGTAAAAATGCCGGACAAACAGCAGGCTGGGATCGTCCCTGCGGATCACGCTCTCGTAGGGGACGCTCTGCTCTCTGGCGTAGTCGTTGCAGGGCATACAGGTCATGAAGCCCACCTTGGGCGCGCCGGTCTCGATGGCAAAATCCAGGAAGCGGCGGGCCTCCTTCGGCGTACCGATTTCATCCCGCAGCAGCATACAGTTGAAGACGAACAGATCCTTGTAGCTCACCGTGTCCATGATCTCCCGCAGCTCCCGCCCGTCGGGCACCGGTCCGCCGCCGAAAAGGGCGCGGTTGCGCCCGTCGTCGTAGTGATGGCGGGAGATGTGGATGGTCTCCAGCAGCTCCAGCTTCCGCAGCCGGTGCATCTCGGCCAGGCGGTACCCGTTGGTGCTGATCGCCGCTTCCAGCGAGTCTCCGAAGACCTCATACAGCAGACACAGCACCTCGTCCAGCAGGATCACGTCGGAGAAGGGCTCGCCGCCGGTGATCTTCACGCCCCTCACCAGGTCCCGCTCCTTCAGCCGGCGCAGAACGGTTTCCAGCTTGTTCAGATCCACCTTCTCCCGGCTCTTGGGCTGCCCCGCCACGCAGAAGGGGCAGGCCGCCGGGCAGTATGCGCTGGGACTGATGGACAGCTGCAGCCGGAGCGGGTCTTTTTTCTGCCGATAGTGCAGCCCGTCCGGGGAGCAGCCCTGGCTCTTGACCGCCAGCTTCTTCCCGAAGAGCTCGATGCAGCGGGTCCGTTCTCCGCCCTCACAGGATGGAGGACAGCTGATATTTTGCATAGATCTCTCCGGCCCTCCTCTCGTCTTTCAAGGGCGTCTCTCCGGCAAAAACGCAGATATTCTGACGGATGTATTCCATCCTCGCCTCTGCGGTCAGATAGTTGCGCTGATAGAGATAGTACATCTGCCCGTCGCAGGCGATCTCCACCTTGGACTGCCAGTAAAAGCGCCCGATGAGGATCTCCGGGCGCAGCAGCACCGTCCTCCCCTCCCGGACCGTCTGTCTGTCGTCCGCGCACAGGAGCGCCACCGGCTTCACCGTCGGCAGGTTCTCCCTGCGCGTGCAGAGATCATTGACCTCTTCCACCGAGGGGATACAGGGCGTCCGGACCCGCCGGCGAATCAGCTCCCGAAAGCGCCGTTGGTCCTCATCCTGCATGTCCCGGTCGAGATCCCGATCCCGGAACACGCAGTCCGCTGTTTTCGGCACATGAACGTAAGGCTTGACATCCAGCGCTTTTTCCAGGCTTTCCAGGCCGGGCCAGTCCGGAAAGCGCTCCGGCACCAGGCGTCCGTCCGTCATCCGGCTGCTGTTTTCCCGCAGCTGCCGGTACTGCTCCTCGCTGACCGGGAAACTGCGGAGGCTGATGCTTTTCAGCTTCGGGCAGCGAGAAAAAAGACCGCCCCCCAGCTCCGGCAGCGCTCCGTTGAACACCACCGTCTCCAGGTTATCGCAGCCGGAAAAAGCCTCGTAGCCGATCCGGCGGATTTCCCGGGGAATGCTGACCCAATTCAGGGACGGGCTCTCCCCAAAGGCCCCTTTTCCGATGACGCTGAGGGGATGACCGTCCTGTACGGCAGGGATATCAAGGGAGCTGGCCTGTCCGCTGTAGGACAGAATGGTGTCCTCCAGCGTCAGAAAGGCTCCGTTCTCTGTTCTGAGCATCTCAGCACCTTCCGTAATCGCGCATTTCTTCTTCCCGTCTGCGGCGCTCTTCGGCCCGTCGGGCGGCGATCTGCAGATCCCGCTCCGTCAGCGGTCTTCCTTCGGCCTTTCTGGCCTCGTGCATGGCCTCCGGCAAGCTCAGGATCGTCATGTTCACCAGGTCTATCTGCTCCTTGGGCGTACTCATCCTTTCCAGGATCTCCCGCAGTTCGGTGAGTACATGCCTCACTTTCCGCTCAGGCCCGTCTCTCACGATACGGCGGATATATTCCAGCAATTCCACGTCTGTCATAAAGCTCTCCCCGAAACAGGCCCGGTTTCACGGTCCTTTTGTTCTTTCCCGGGACAGTATAACAATTTTTCCCTCTCTTTACAAGTGCGCAGCCCCCCTCCGCGCCTGTTAAAAAAACTTCGATGCACAGCTGACGGCGCGCTCCCCGATACCGGGAGCGCGCCGTCAGCTGATGCTGTTAAATTTTCCGGGTCCTCCTCAGGAGACGGAATCTCCGAAGAGCGGCAGCAAAGCCGTGTAGCTGGTCTGCAGCGGGCGGTTGACCTTCCCCTCTGCCAGCAGCCCCATCAGCTCTCTCACCGTAACCGCCTTCAAATACGGGCTGCCCAGGCTCTCCTGCAGGTCCAGGAGCTCCGTGGCGGGACAGCCGGTCATATACAGATTGAGAAAAGCGCCTTTCGAAAAACGCAGCTCCTTTTGGATGTCCTCGGACCAGCTCAGGGCCAGGGTCTTTCCCTCCAGGTTCGAGCGCAGGGTGGCCGGCAGCTTGTCGCCGTTGCCGCAGAGCAGCAGCGCGGCGTACTTGCCGCCGGGAAGGGCGGAGGCGTCCTCCAGCCCGTTGAAGGAGAGGTCCACTACGGGCTCCGGGCTCATGGGAAGCGCGGCCAGGCAGCCGATCTCCCCGATGCTGTTGAAAGCCAGCAGCGCCTTCTCCAGCTTGGAGCAGGGCAGCCTGGAGATGTCCCGCAGGCCGCAGCCCTCCGCGCGGATCATGGTCAGCTGCCGCATGTCGGCGCAGAAATCCAGGTTTTCCAGCTCGATCCCGCTGAGGGAGAGCTCCTTCATCCCCGCGCAGCCGGCGAGGAAGGCCAGCTCTTCCCTCTTCAGGCCCGTGTAGGAGAGATCCACGCTCTCCAGGGTCACGCCGTTTTTCTCATGGAGCCACTCCAGGCTTGTCAGGCCGGGGTTTCCGCTGAGGTCCAGGGTCTTCAGGGCGGTGAAATTCACGAAACCGCTCAGATCCTCGACGCCGCAGTTCGCCATCCGGAGATTGCTCATCCTCAGCGACTGGAATTCCCCCTTCACCGTCTTGATGGGGCAGCCGCTGCAGTTCAGATCCGTCAGGTTTTGCAGGCCGGCCAGGACTTCGATGGAATCGATGGGACAGTTCTCCGCCTCCAGGACCGTCAGGCTCTGGCTCTCCGCCAGGGGGCCCAGATCCGTCACGGCGGTATCGCTGATCGTCAGGCTGGTCAGCGGCGCGCCCCGCAGCGGCGAGAGATCGCTGACGCCGGTCCCGGCCAGACGCAGGTTGTAGATCCGGGAGCAGTCCAGCTTCGACAAATCGGTGAATCCGGCGCAGCCGCTGAGATCCACCCGCTGCAGGGGCTGCCCCTCCAGGAAGCGGAAGCTATCTACGCCGGTGCAGTCTTTCAGCTCCACCGCATTCAGGCTGGCTGTGGCGAAGCGCACAGCGCCGAGATCACAGGCGCTGAGATCGCATTTATTCAGGGAGAGGGACTTCAGATCGGCAAGCCCGGCGATTTTTACCAGGTCCTGCTGGCTGAAGGTCTTCCCATAGAGGTTCAGATGTCCGTTCGTATACGATGAGCCGCCCCAGGAGAATCCGAGCTCTCCCCGTCCGGAACCGCTGCCGCTCCATCGCGGCAGGAAGAGCAGCAGCGCCAGGGCCAGCACCGCCGTCAGGATCCAGAACAGCGGGCGTTTCAGAAGCGGCTTTTTCCCGGTCCTCCCGTTCTTTTTCTCCGCCTTGCCCCGCTTTTCTGTTTTCGGCGTCGGGACAGGCTGCGTCACCGGCTTCGTCTCCGGCCGCGGTGCGGGGTACGCGGAGATTCGAGTCGTAAGCAGCGTCTCGTCCCGGTCCAGAATCTGTGCGTTGATCTGGGTCGCAAGCTGCGTTCCGGTCTGCGTTTCAGGCAGCGTCGCCGTCAGCGTCACAGGCGGCGCCGTCTCGACCGCAGGCTGCGCGGCGGCGGCAGGCTGTTCTCCTTCCGGGATCCTGCAGGGGACCAGGCCGGGACAGGCCAGGATCTTGCTCATGAAGGTCTCCCAGCTGGGATAGTTATAGCGCACCACGCTGCGCTGGGAGGAGAGCTGCAGCTCCATCCCTACCGGCATATCGGTGGGCTCCAGGATGACCGAGAGAAAGGGCTTTTCCCGGGCAAGGGCAAAGTTGATTTCCCGGCGGCAGTTGGTGGAGGCCATGGACAGGGGCGTCACAAAGGCGATCACCATCGCAGCCCCGTCCAGGTGCCTGCCGATATCCTCCGGCCATTCGCTGCCCGGGGCGATCCCGTCGTCGTACCAGAAGCGGTAGCCCCTCTCCTGCAGCGCGTTCAGCACCTGAAACACCTGCTCTTTGTCCCGGTGGGCGTAGCTGATAAAAATATAGGCTTCCTGTCCCTCATAGGGTTCCGGTATCATGGCGATCCCTCGTTTTCGTCTCTCCGCGGTCAGCTTCGGTTTTCTTTCGGTATTATACCATAAATTTCGCGCTGTCTCAAGGGCATTTCACCCGTCTGCCCGGGTCAGCCGTCAAAGAGCGCGCTCCTCGCTGCGCCTGTCAATCCTCCGCGCGGCGCTCCGCGAAATACAGCCCCTTCTCTCGAAGAAGCTCGGGCAGCTCATAAACGGACAGGCCCGCCGCCTTGACAGTCCTGCTGTGCCCCGGGGTCTCCCTGGTGAAGGTGTCCCAGGCCGTCGGCAGATCCTCGTATTCTCTCAGCCCGAACGCCGGGAAAAAGCCGGCGTAAGCCTCCTTATCCTTTGCGTACAGAGTCAGGACGTTATACTTGCTCTTCATCAGCTCCGCCGAAAAGCTGCGGTTCCCAAAGCCGAAGGAGGCCATGCCGTCCTGGATCAGAAGCTCGCCGTAACGGTCCAGCAGGGCGAAGGCTTTGTCCTTTCCGATCCCGTCCCAATAATAGATGTCCTTATGGAGCGGCATATCCCCCTTGTTCCCGGCGGCGCTCCACGCATCCCGAAGTTTTTTCTCCTCGGCCTGGTTTGTCGGCAGCTCCAGGAAGAAAAACAGCTCCTCTTCCTGCCTCTCCAGAAAGGCGCGAAACAGCGGATCGATCCGCTCCGCGTGGACATTGGCAAGGAAACCGCTTTCCGTGCGCTGAAAGCCCTCGAAGAGCAGCGAGGGCTCCGGCACCTGACAGCCCCGGATCATGTGCAGCATGTCAAATCTACCTCTATTGAAATCAAAACTTTTTCTCGTAGGTCGCGATCACCGCGTCGGTGACGGCGGCGCGGAAGGCCCGCTCCTCCAGGGTCCGCACGCCCTGGATGGTGCTGCCCGCCGGGGAGCAGACCCGGTCCTTCAGGATCCCCGGGTGCTCGCCGCTTTGCAGCAGCATTTGGGCGCTGCCCAGCAGCATCTGGGCGCTGAAGGTCAGCGCCTGCTTTCTCGGCAGGCCGCAGGCCACAGCCCCATCCGCCAAGGCTTCCACAAACATGGCCGCGAAGGCCGGCCCGCAGCCGGTGACACCGGAGGCGGCTTCCATCAGGTGCTCGTCGATCTCCTCCACCAGGCCGGAGGCGGCCATCAGGCGGCGGAACAGATCCTTCTCCTCCGCCGTCACCGTCCCGGAGCAGCAGAACAGGGTGACGCCGGCGCCCACCGCCGCGGGGATGTTGGGCATGATGCGAATGACGGGCCGGTCCTCCCCCAGGAGTTCTCCCAGGGTCTGCAGGCTCTTGCCCGCGATCATGGAGACGATGAGCTGCCGCTCTTTTCGCTGCTCCAGGGCCTCTCGAACGCCCGCGAGCATTCCCTCCAGCATCTGGGGCTTCACCCCCAGAAACAGCAGGTCGGCGCGCAGCACGGCCTCCTGATTGCTCACGCGGCGGCCGCCCAGCTCCTCCGCCAGGCGCTGCGCCTTCTCCGGGCTCCGGTTGGCCAGCAGCAGCTCCTCCGCCAGTCCGCTTTTCGCCGCGGCTCTAGCCAGAGCGCCGCCCATATTCCCGGTGCCGATGAATCCAATAACGGCCATGGGATCTCCTCCTTGTGGTTTTCCGGCATGTTTTCCACGGTCAGTATAGCACAGCTTTTCGGCGCGCTCAACCGGAATCGGCAAAAAACGCCGGGCATTTTCTCCGTGCCGCGCTCATAGGCTGGGGACAAAGGGAGGCATGGATATGATTGATTTTCGTTCTTTTTTCCGCGAGCACCGCAGACTGCTCTCGGGCCTGGGTCTGCTTCTGGCCGTGGCGCTGATCTTCTGGGCCGTCAGCAGCCCGGCCATTGTGGGCGTCTCCGCCTCCAAACGGAGCCTGCCGGTCTATTCCGTGGAACGCAGCGACAAGCGCCTCGCCATCTCCTTTGACGCGGCCTGGGGCAATGAGGACACCCAGACCCTCATCGATATCCTGAACCGCTACGGGGTCCGGGCCACCTTCTTCGTGGTGGGCGACTGGGCGGAGAAGTATCCGGAATCGGTCAAGGCCCTGGCGGAGGCCGGCAATGAGGTGATGAACCACTCCAGCAGCCACGCCCACTTCTCCTCCCTCAGCTCCCAGCAGATCCGGGAGGATCTCAGCGCCTGCAATGAGAAGATCAGCGCTCTCACCGGCGTGACGCCCAGTCTCTTCCGCTGCCCCTACGGGGAATATGACGACCATGTGATCCAGACCGTAGAGGCCATGGGCATGACCGCCGTCCAGTGGGATGTGGACAGTCTGGACTGGAAGGGCATCACCTCGGAGGAGATCAGCCGGCGGGTGCTGCAGAACGTGGGGCCGGGGAGCATCGTCCTCTTCCACAACGCGGCCATCCACACGCCGGAGGCCCTGCCGGGGATCATCGAGGCTCTCCAGGCCGAGGGCTATACCATCGTTCCCATCTCCGAGCTGCTGCTGCAGGGCGACACCCGCATCGACAACACCGGCCGCCAGTGGCAAAAGTAGAGGAATCAAACAGGAAAGTGGCCGTTGCAAAATGTAAGTTTTGCAGCTACCCCTATTGGGGCCTTTAGGAACAATAAAGGGCGCGTTGCAAAATAGGGCTGCATAGCAAAAGCACCAGCTAAGTCCTTTTTGGACCCAACTGGTGCTTTTTCTTATTTGGCATTATTTTGCAACGTGCCCCTCTGTTCAGATGATTTCAGATCACGTGAAGTCTTCTTCCTCATCCTCCGCGGCTGGGATGATGGGCAGTTCGTTGCTGTCTGTCAAAATGTCGGTGTTCTCAAACCGGATATATTCCAGCTCAGGTTTTCTGTACTGCATCATTTCATCCCCCAACAGAATCAAAATATGCGCAAGCCGCGCGGTTATAAAGATAGAGCGCCTTTACCAGCTTCACCAGCGCCGGATCCGTATTGTCCTGTACTGCCTTGTACGCATAGCTCAGCGCGCTGTACTTCAGCGTCAGGACGGTTCCCTTCTGGCTTCTGACCGTTATGGTATACGTTCTGTTCAAATACCGGGCGTACACGTCCGGGATCTCGATCATCCAGCCGTCTGACGTCTCCACCGGCGTCACCGTTTTGGAACCGATCTTGAAGGTGTAGTCTCCTACGGATCCCTCGTCGATCGTGAAGTAGTGCCGGATCACAGTTCCTGAGCGCAGCACCAGGCTGCTGCCCGCGTACGTCACACCCGTGGCCTTACCCTGGGTCAGCTTCGCCTCATAGGGGGCAAGCTCCGCCTCCGTCACTGCGTCTACGTCTCCCACGACGGCGGCGCGATTCTCCTCATTATACCGGAAATAGGCCTGGGCCAGGCTGCCGTAGTCCGACATGGCATTCACAACAGCCAGAAGCAGCGGTTCCACCTGCTCCTCCCGGCTGCGGTCGATATAGGTCTGGATGCTGTAGCTCCAGCCCGTGTCCGTCACGTCCACGTTTCGCCAGAAGAGCGTTTCGAGTGTGCCGTCGGCCCGGTAGAGCCGCACCGTCACCTGGTCGTTCATCTCCTTGGCCGCCTTGTCCACCGGGAATCTGTACAACGTCAGCCCATTCACCGTCCGGGTCTCCGCATCGGCAACAAGGACCTGCTCCCCGGACAGCGTCACGAACAAGCCGCTGTCCTGCAGCACATACTGCGGGATGAAGAGATACACGTTCAGCCCGATACGTCCCTTCAGGTTCACGTTATAACCGTAGATCCGCGGCACCAGGGTGTTGATCACGTTGTAGCCGTCGATCTCGGTCTTGTAATACTCCACAGGATCCTCTGTGACGGTATACACGATGTCCTTTCCATCCTTCTGCCTGGGCTGACCCGGGAAGCAGTACTTCCATTCGCCCTCCTTGGACGTTACGGCGGAAGCGACCTCTTCCCCGTCGGCATACAGGTGGATCGTCACGGTCTCCGGGCGCAAGCCGTCGGCGTTATCACCATCCACCCAGATCTTCTGACCGGAGATGGTAAGGGTATCCTTGTGCCAGGTGTTGATCAGGTCATAGCCGTCGGTCTCGCAGATATAGTCGTTCTTGTAGGCATAATCTGACGGGTATTCCTCCGAGACAACATAGCTTGCGTCTTCGTCCGCACCCTCCGGCAGCTCCAGGGACCATGTCCACTGATCCTGTCCCTCAAAATCGGACTTATGCAGCACAATGGGCGAGCCCTCAATCTCCTTCGTCCCGTTCTTGATGTGGATGGTCAGCGTATCCGGGCGCTTGCTCTCTTCGTCGTCCTTCCAGATCTTGGCGCCCTCCAGGATATTGTCGTCTTCCCATTCGAACTGGATATTGATCACATTTGCCATCAAATGGTAATCCGTCAGCAATGTGCCCACGTCAAAGTTCTTGATGTCGTCCAGGGTCAGGGATTTGGCCTTGGCCAGCGCTGCGCCGGCAAGCTTGGAGAGATCCAGCAGATCCTCCGGATTGGTGATCCCCTCGACGGTCTTGATTGCCTTGGTGGGAACGCTGATGTAATTGTCAAAGGGATTGTAGGACACAGGGATGTCCACCTGGGTCAGGTACTTGAGGATCTGGCGGATGACCTCGCTGGAGAGCTCCGCGCCCTTATACTCCATGGGGATGCCCATGGAATACTTGTTCACCACAAACGTGACCTTCCAGTCATTGCTCTTGGTTGCTTTCCCGATGGCAAGGCTCGGAAACTCTATGCCAAAAATCGACTCTGCCAATTTCCCGATGGCGCTGAGATCCACGCCAATGGTCAGCTGGCTCAGCAGATTCAGCGGGTCAATCCCGCCCTCGATGGGGTTGATTACGGGAAACTCGTAGCTGAGAACACTTCCCAGATCCACGCCCAGGGTTCCCGCAAGCTCTGCGGCGTTGTCCAGAGCGCCGGCTGTCGGCTTACACATGAGCACAAGCCAGGCAGAATCCGGAATGTCATCCCCGTTCAGACTGATGACGCTCTCTCCCCCGATGGTGATCCAGCGTTTTACCACGTCGATCTCCAGGATCGCCTTGTTCGTAATGGTAAAGCTGCTGCCGTCCTGCTCATAGGAAACGCTGTATCGGGTGACATGGGCGTCTACCGTGCCGCCTGAGACCACGGAGTTACGCTCGGGAACATGATAGGTCACAAGATTCGGCTTCTCGCTGTCGGAATTGTTTCCGGCCTCGTCGTCGCCCTGGTCATAGACGATGCGGGAGTTTGCGCCGGCAAAGCTCAACTGCTCCATCAGCTTCTCGTAAAGGTTAGCGGGAGTGGCGTTGAGCTTTTCAAGCAGGGCGTCGTAGCCCTGATCTGCCGCATTGCGGATTTCCTCCGGCATACCGTCCCAATAGCTTTTTCCCTCGGTTTTGAGCAGCTGGAGCCATTCGTCATACTTTTCCTTGCCCTTGCCGATGTATTCCAGAAGCTTGCCGCCCAGCTCCTGCAGGGCAGTCTCCTCCCGCAGCTCCCGGACGCGGTATTCTCCGTTTTCGGGATCGAAGCCCTCCAGCGCAACATCGGCCTTCCAATCCTTGTCTCCATTCAGCTCAACCAGCTTGACGGTTTCCCATTTCCCGCCGTTTTTCTTCTGGACGGCAACCTGGATGCTGTCGGGACGGTCGTGCTTTTCCAGGTCGATCACCCAGTTCTTTTCGATGGTGATGGTCTCGAGTTCTCTGGACGGTATAGGGAACGTCGACCTCGTTCCAGTCGAAGACGGTGTACTCCTTAAAACGCAGTGACACCGCGGTATCGCCGGCGGGGGCTCCCTCCCTGATCTTGAATTTCAGCGTGCAGAACACGGCGTTATCCGTCCAGTTGCCGTCGGTGGAGTACCAGCTCACGGCCTCGCCCGGACGGGCATCCCATATGCCGGTATATTCGCCCTGCGTGACCGCCGTCCACTCCAGAACGGTCTCGTCATCGATGCTGGCAACACCGGGGTTATCCTGCAGACTGACCGTGACGGTCACTTCGTCGCCGGGAGCGCCCTCGGCGGAGGAGACTGCAAAGCGCAGCTCCCCCTGGGCGCTGGCGAATCCGGTCATGCCTGCCAGCATGGACAAGATCAGGACAACGCAGATCAATCTTTTCATCCGTATTCTCCTCTGCTCAAAAAGGCTTGGAATGATTTCCTGCATGGAGCCGGACTCAGTGGATTTCCACGTCGCCGCTCTTTAAAAAACGGATCAGCCGCAGCACGTCCTTGTTGTTGACAAAGCCGTCGCCGTTTACGTCCAGATTCTCCTCCACAACCTGCGTGGAGGTATCCTTGAGATAACGGATCAGCCGCAGCACGTCCTTGTTGTTGACAAGGCCGTCGCCGTTAATGTCTCCGGGGATCCGATCAGGCTCTGGCTGATAGGCCACCCAGGTGATGGTTCCGCCGTAATTCTGGCGAACCGGGATCACAACGCTCGTCAGAGCGCTGCAGCCGGAGAACGCATAGTATTCGATGTTGGTCACGCCCTCCGGGATCGTGATCTCGGTCAGAGAACTGCACTTGTAGAACACGCCAGAAGGAAGGGCGGTCACGCCGGAGGGAATAGTCACGCCGTTCAGGCTGCTGCAGCCTGTGAAGGCATTCTCGCCAAAGCTCGTCACGCTCTCCGGGATCACCACGCTGGTCAAAGCGGTGCAGCGAGCAAACGCAGAGTCCCCAATGACGGTCAGGCCATCCGGGAGCACCACGCTTGTCAAACTGGTGCAGTCCTCAAACGCAGCGAACCCAATGCTGGTCACGCCCTCCAGAATCACCACATCGGTCAGGCTGCTGCAGCCGGAGAAGGCTCTTTCCCCAATGCCGGTCACGCCCTCCGGGATCACCACGCTGGTCAGGGCGCTGCACTTAAAAAATGCGTATTCCGGGATGGTGCTCAAGCTCCCCGGAATGCTCACGCTGGTCAAGGCGGTGCAGCCCTCGAACGTGTTATTCCCCATGCTGGTCACGCCCTCCGGGATCACCGCGCTGGTCAGGGCCTCGCAGCCGTAGAAGGCTTTTTCTCCGATAACGGTCAGCGTGGACGGGAGCTCCACGCTGGGCAGATAAGCGCAGATCTCGAACGCTTTGGCTCCGATGCTGGTCACGCCCTCCGGAATCACGATGCTCGTCATATGCCAGCAGGTGGAGAAAGCACCGTCCCCGATGCGGGTCACGCCGCTCGGGATCGTCACCTCGGTCAAGGCCTCGCAATAGTAAAACGCGTAATTCCCGATGCTTGTCATCCCCGGCGTCAAGCGAAGGGTCTTGATCTCACTCCGGTGAGAATTCCAGGGCGACTCCCCTTCTGCAAAGTCCCACATCTCTCCGGTGCCGGCAATGGTAAGGACGCCCTCGCTGTTCAGCGTCCAGATCAGATCGTCGCCGCATTCGCCGGAGATATTCGGCTGATAGGCCACCCAGGTGATGGTTCCGCCGTAATTCTGGCGAACCTCCTCCGTCCAGCTGGGGTCGTTGTCGGGATAATAGGCCGTGGCGGTGGTG
>CACYLY010000037.1 GCA_902775355.1 Oscillospiraceae bacterium | reverse complement strand
GCTTTGAAGACGCAAAGGAAGAACTGAGCCGGGTCGCGGAGCACTGAAAAGGGCCGGTAGTAAACGCAAGGTTTTTACTACCAGTTTTACTACTTTTGGTGGTTACGATAGGCTCCGAAAGGCCACGATAAGCCGAAATACCAGGAGAGGCCAAAAGCCCGGAAAGCCTTGGAAAATCAAGAAAAACCACGATATTCGAGGTGAATTTACGATATGACAAAGATCCTGTTTGTCTGCCACGGGAATATCTGCCGCTCTCCGGCGGCGGAGTTCATTCTGCGCGCCCTGCTGCGGCGGGCCGGGCTGGACGGGGACTATCAGATCGACTCCGCCGCCACCAGCAGCGAGGAGCTGGGCAACCCCGTCTATCCCCCCATGCGCCGGGTGCTGGCCGCCCACGGGCTGGACTGCGGCGGCAAGACCGCCCGCCGGATCCGGCGGCGGGACTATGAGGACTACGACCTGCTCATCGGCATGGACGAGGAGAATCTCTGGGACATGCGCCGGATCTTCGGCGGCGACCCCGACAGCAAGCTCCGCAATTTCATGGACTACGCGGGCCAGGCCGGGGAGGAGATCGCCGACCCCTGGTACACCCGGGACTTTGAGCGGGCCTACGCGGACATCGCCCTGGCCTGCGAGGGGCTGCTGTACCGGCTGGCCGGCGTGGTGGTGCTGGACTTCTCCCTCTGCTGGGACATTCCCACCCTCTACGCGGAGATGCGCAACAAGATGCAGTGGGAGGACTGGTACGGCGAAAGTCTGGACGCCCTCTTTGATATCCTGACGGGGCTGCCCCACCGGGGCGAGCGCTTCCTGCTGAACATGCCCGCGGAGAACGCGCCCAAGGAGGCCCGGCTCTACGCCCGGCGGATCCGCCGATGCTTCGCGGACGCCGGCGTCCTCCTGGGAAAAGACGAATAAAAAACAAGACAGCGCCCCGATCGTTCAAAACGGTCGGGGCGCTGAGCCTGTTTTAAAGAGAACGGATTGCCAGGCCAGTGTGCGCACTGGCTCGCAATGACAGACTTTCGGGGCGCTGATTCTTTTTCTTTATATTCTTTATACGGTCTCGTCCTTTTCCAGGGAGAAGATCCCTTCGGCGATGGCGCCTACCTTCTCCTCCAGATCCGGCGGGAGCCCGGACGGCCCCTGCTCCTCCGGCTCGGGCGCCGCCGCGGGGCTGGCCGCGTGCTCGGCAGGCTCTTCCAGGCCTGCCTCCGGATCCAGACTGCAGAGAAATTCCTGCCACTGGGCGTCCAGGGCCTCCATGCTGTCCTGGTGGATCTGCCGCAGGCGCCGGAGGGCCTCCTCCACCTGCCGGGCGGCGTTCTCCTCATGGCCGCGGCTGCGGGCCAGCAGCTGCTCACTCTTCCGGTGGGCCTCCGCCTGGATGGCCGCGGCCTGCTCTTCGGCCCGGGCGGTGATGGCGGCGGCCTTCTGCTCCGCCCGCTCCACGATCTCCTGATAAATGCTCTGGGCGGAAAGCAGCGCCTCCCCCAGCTCCACCTTCTTGTCCTGAACCTCCGCCAGCTGGCGGCGCAGACTGTCGTTCTCGGCATGCAGCTGCTCGGCCTGCTCCCGGATCTCGGCAAACACGGCCTGCACCTTGCCCGCGTCGTAGTATTTCTTTTTCACCACTTCGATATAGATCGAATCGAAGTATTCCGCATCCAGGGCCATGTCCTCTCTCCTTCCGCAGGCCTTCCCTTTTTGGAATATTATATCAAATCCGCGGAGGCGAATCAATCACCCGGCAGAAACTTTTTCCCGCTTGCGAAACGCTGCGGGCTGTGATAGTTTATACACGATCGAACAAAAGGAGCTTCCGCCATGACCCGGAGCCTTGCGAAAAAGAAAATATTCGACTGGACCCTGCTGCCGGCGATTCTGACCCTGGCCTGGCCCACCATGCTGGAGCAGCTGCTGCACACCGCCGTGCAGTATATCGACACGGCCATGGTGGGTTCCCTGGGCACCCAGGCCACCGCCGCCGTGGGCTCCACCGCCACGGTGGGCTGGCTGGTGGGCAGCAGCGTATCCGCCTTCGGCATCGGCTTTCTGGCCTATATCTCCCAGGCTCTGGGCGCGGGGGACGGGCAGCGTGCCCGCCGGGCCGCCGGCCAGTCGGTGCTGGCGGTGCTGGTCGTCGGTCTGGCCTTTACGGCGCTGACGCTGAGTCTCAGTCCCCTGGTGCCGGTGTGGATGCAGGTGGACCCCTCCATCCGGGCGCTGGCCTCCCGCTATTTCTTCATTGTATATCTGCCCATGCTGCCCCGCAGCGCCTCGGTGATCTTCGGAACGGTCCTCCGCGCTGCGGGAGATACCCGGACGCCCATGCGGGTGGGTCTCGGCGTGAACGCCGTCAACGTGATCCTGAACTTTCTGCTGATCTATCCCAGCCGGGAGCTGTCCCTCTTCGGCCTGCGCTTTCCCATGTGGGGCGCGGGCTGGGGCGTGATCGGCGCGGCGGCGGCCAGCGCCATCGCCTTTGCCGCGGGCGGTCTCGCCATCACCCTGGCCCTGTACCGGCACCCCCGCATTTCGCCCCGGGGCCAGAGCCTGCGGCCGGACGGAACGGTGCTGCGGCCCTGCCTGCGGGTGGCCTTCCCCAACATGCTGCAGCGCTTCGGCACCTCTCTGGGCTACGTGGCCTTCGCCGCCATGATCAACGCTCTGGGAGAGATGTCCACCGCGGCCCACACCGTGGCCAACACCGTGGAGTCCGCCTTCTACATCCCGGGCTACGGCATGCAGGCGGCAGCCGCCACCCTCACGGGCAACTGCATCGGCGCCGGGGACGAGAAGCGGCGCAAAGCCCTTGCCCGGCTGATCGTGCTGATCGAGGTGAGCCTGATGCTCCTGTCCGGCGGCCTGCTCTTTCTCTTCGCCCCGGCCATGGCGGGTATCTTCTCCAAGGACCCGGCGGTGATCGCTCTGGGCAGCACGGTGCTGCGGATGGTGGCCTGCTCCGAGCCCTTCTACGGCGTGTCCATCGTCATCGAGGGCATGCTCCAGGGGGCCGGCAAAACCAAGGTGCCCTTCGTCATCAACATCGCGGGCATGTGGGGCATCCGGATCCTGGGCACCTGGATCTGCACTGCCCGCCTGGGCTTCGGCCTGGTCTCTGCCTGGGGCTGCATGATCGGCCACAACCTGCTGCTGTTCGTCCTGTTTTTGATCTATTACCGCCGGGGACGCTGGAATCCGCTGCGGGAAGAATACGCGGCGGGGACGGCCTCCGCTCCGCCGCCGGCCGCGCGCCCCCGCGATTAACGGAAAACGCAGCCGCGAGACAGCGTCTGCGGGAAAAACTCCCGGGCGGGGAATATGACACTTCGGAACGAGGAGCCTTCTTCTCGTTCCCCGGAAAGGAAGATCGGGATGAATCTTTTTACGGTCGTGCTCCTGGCGGTGCTGCTGGTGCTGGGAATGGCGCTGGTCTTGAGAAAGCGCTTTGGTTTCTGGAAGACCTGCGCGGTCCTCGCCGCACTCCTTCTTGTTTCGGCGGCGATCACCGGCCTGAGGAATCAGGTGTCCTATGAAACGCCGCAGCAGGCCTTTGAATCCTTTTATCTTTCCCGAGAAGGGGAGCCCATGGTCCTCGTCGGAAAAGAAAGCGCTCTGGTAATCGTGTACCGGGACGGCAAGGCGGCGCTGGTTGAGAAAACAGAAAAGGGCTGGAAGCGCGGAAGCCAGATGACAGTGGAAACGCAGACTTATTTCATCGGCGAAAAGACCGTTGCAACTGTGTATCACAAAAAGGGGACCGGCGACTATTATCTGATGCTGGCTTTCTGGCCCGAGGGGCCGCACACGGTCTGCGATTCCTGCGGATCGGAGTTTCAACCGGTCACCCACGGCGGGACGACGCAGGTTTCCGCGTGGATCCGCGTCTGGAGCGAGGACTATACGCTCACGGTGGACGGGGCAAATTATGTGTTGAAGGATTGTGTCGACCCGCCGGGATAATCACGTTTTCTCGGGTCCCCCGCAGGACGGCGGGCGCGGGTTTGAGAATTCGGAATTCGGAGTTGCCCCTTCCGGCGTGAGCGCGGAGAGGCAAGCGGTCCCCCGTAGCGCCGACCATTGGTCGGCGAAATCCTCGCAGGGCCGCCGAGCTTGCCTCCCTCTCTGAGGGTCTTGGGTGTGTCGCGGCGCGTCTCACGTAAGCGCCGCGACGGAGGGAGTCGACGGGCTGTCGAGGGCGCCAGCCCCTACGGCGAAGGACGACGCGTCGGCGCAGATGGCGGGCGCTTCGTGAAGCGCCCCTACGGCGCGGGGCGGAGCGTCGGCGCATATCTCGGGAGGGGCAAGCCCCTCCCCTACGGCGCGTCTTGCCTCCCCCTTCGGGGGAGGTGTCGTCCGCCGATCTCACGCGAGGCGGATGACGGAAGGGGTTGAAGACAAGAAAACGGATTGCCACACCAGTGACTCGGTCACTGGTTCGCAATGACAGGGACGGGCGTTTACGCGGGTCGGCGGGAGGGGACAAGCCCCTCCCCTACGGGGCGAGGCGACGATGCCGCGTATTCGGCGGGCGACCAAAGGTCGCCCCTACGGGCGCGGGACGAGACGTCGCCGCGTCGATCTCCCCTTCATTCCTCATTCCTCACCCCTCATTTCTCACTCATTCCTCATTCCTCCTCATCCCTCACCCCTCATTCCATATTCCGAATTCCGAATTCCGAATAAAAAAATCGCCCTCCCGGACGGGAGAGCGATTTTTTTGTTTGAAAGGAAGCTCGATTACTTGAGCTCGACGGTGGCGCCGACGGCCTCCAGCTTGGCCTTGAGCTCCTCGGCCTCTTCCTTGGAAGCGCCTTCCTTGATCTTGGCGGGGACTTCCTCGACCAGGACTTCCTTGATGACCTTGATCTTCTCAGCGCCGAAGCTGGTCATGACAACGTCAAACTCAGTCTTCTCTTCGACGACGGGGCCGGCAGCGACAGCGGGGCCGGCGGCGACGGCGGCGGCAGAGACACCGAAGGTGTCCTCCAGGGCGTGAACGAGCTCAGACAGCTCCAGAACGGTGAGGCCCTTGATCTCTTCGATCATGGCAGTGATTTTCTCAGACATTGTAATTTCCTCCTGATTAGATTTTTGTGTGCCGACTTATTCGGCGGCTTCGGCGGACTCGATGGAGCCGCCCTTCTGCTCCAGGATCTGGCCGAGGCAAACGGCGAGACCGGTGATAGGAGCGATCATGGTTCCCAGAACCTTGGAATACAGAGCGCTCTTGCTGGGCAGCTCTGCCATCTCGGCGATCTCCGCCTCGCTCAGGACCTTGCCCTCCATGAAGGCAGCCTTGATGTTGAAGCGGTCACCCAGCTTCTTGCTGTAATCGGCAAGAATCCGGAAGGGAGCGATGGGATCCTTCTCCGCGGTGGCCAGAGAAGTGGTGCCGTTGAGCACGTGGTCAAGCTCCGTCATCCCCAGCAGGTCCAGGGCCTTCTTGGTGAGGGTGTTCTTGACGACCGTGTAGTTCACCTCGTCCTTGCGCAGCTCGGTACGCAGGGCGGTATCCTCGGCGACGGTGATTCCCTTGTAGTCGACCAGGACGCCGGCCTCGGCGTTCTTGATGCGCTCAGCCAGGGCCTCCACGATGGGCTGCTTCTGACGCACGACCTTTTCTTTGGTCACATAGGCTTTTGCGTTGTGCATGTGTGTTTTCACCTCCGGTTGCGAATGATCACGCTCAAAAAGAAATCCCCCGCGTCAAAAGACGCAGAGGCACAAAAACAATCTAGTAAAATTGTTGATGTCCTCGGCAGGATTTATGGACCGGGTCCACCTGCTGTCTTCGGAGCGCTCCAATAATATACGCGAAGGAAGCGCCCGTGTCAAGTGTTTTTTCACACTTTTCCCGCAGTTTTTTCAAGAAAAAAACGTCCGCCCCTATGGGACGGACGCTTTTTCTTGTTTTTATTGTTTCGGGAGGTCAGAACTCCAGGTTCCGGTCGGTCTCCTTGGAGAAGACATGGGCCACATTGCCCTGGAAGGAGAAGTGCAGCTGGTCGCCGATCTTGAAATTGCCCTTCATCTCGATGGTGGGGACGATGATGATCACGTCCTTGCCCTCGGCGTTCACATGCAGGTGCACGCTGGAGCCCATCATTTCGGCCACGTCCACGGTGGCGGGCACGCCCTTGGGATCCAGGTCCGTGTGCTCGGGGCGCACGCCCAGGGTCACGGGCTGGCTCTGCACGTCGTTTTTCAGCAGGCGCTCTTCCTTCTCGGGATCCAGCTCCACCTTGTAGCCGTCCAGATCCACAAAGAACTTGCTGCCCTCGCGGATGAGCTGCGCGTCGAAGAAGTTCATGACGGGCATGCCGATAAAGCCGGCCACGAACAGGTTCGCGGGATGGTTGAAGACCTCCTGGGGGGTGCCGATCTGCTGGATGTAGCCGTCCTTCATGATAACGATCCGGTCGCCCAGAGTCATGGCCTCGGTCTGGTCATGGGTGACGTACATGAAGGTGGTGTTGATGCGCTGGCGGAGCTTGATGATCTCGGCGCGCATCTCGTTTCTCAGCTTGGCGTCCAGGTTCGAGAGGGGCTCGTCCATCAGCATGACCTTAGGGTCGCGGACGATGGCGCGGCCGATGGCCACGCGCTGCCGCTGGCCGCCGGACAGGGCCCGGGGCTTGCGCTCCAGATACTGGGTGATGTCCAGGATCTCCGCCGCTTCGCGGACCTTCTGGTCGATGATGTCCTTGGGCACATGGCGCAGCTTCAGGGAGAAGGCCATATTCTCATACACGCTCATGTGGGGATACAGCGCGTAGTTCTGGAAGACCATGGCGATGTCCCGGTCCTTGGGGGCCACGTCGTTCATGACCTTGCCGTCAATGAGCAGCTGACCGCCGGAGATCTCCTCCAGACCGGCCACCATGCGCAGGGTGGTGGACTTGCCGCAGCCGGAGGGACCGACCAGTACGATAAATTCCTTGTCGGCGATGTCCAGGCTGAATTCCTGCACGGCCACGACGCCCTCGTCGGTGATCTGCAGATTGACCTTCTTCTTTTCGGGCTCGTCTGCCTTTTTCTTCTTGTTCTTTTTCTTGTCCTCGCCGCTGACGTAGGGGTAAACCTTCTTGATGTTGATCAGTTGGACCTGAGCCATATGTTTTCCGCTCTGCATCCCCCGCCTCCGCGCTGGGATGCTCGCAGCCGTTCGCTTGGAACGCACTGCCTTACGGCAGGTCTCCACACTGCCGCAGCCCGAGCTTCGGGCGTTTTTTCCTCCTTTTTTTCTGGTCCTGCCGCCATAATGTGGAGTGGAGCCAGGCCATTGGATTTTGTTTTTCGCGGCGCTTTCCGCCGCAGGGACGCACATGCTGGGTTCTAAGGAAACGATGATTCGATCGTCGAGAGCGGAACTCGAGAAAAACGGAGCTCTGACTGGGTCGTTATTATACAGGAATCCTTTGTGTATTGCAATAAAAAGCGACAAAATCAAAGCACAGTTTTTCCGGATGACGCCGAAGACGATCTGATCGGCGTTGCCTTAAAGTTTCCGGATTTCCTCCGGCAGCTTCCGGAAGGCCCTGCGGAAGAGAAAGCTCTTCAGATACGCGATCACGGCGATCACCGCAAAGGCCCACAGGTAAAGCATGATGTGAAACGCGTTCGGATTCATCAGGAACGACAAATAGAACGCGGCGACGGGAAGGAGCAGCGCGGCCAGGGTCACGGGAAAGGCCGCGGCGCTCAAAAGCCAGGCCGTTTTCAGCGTCGCTTTCACATCTAGGTCGTAGAGGGCCTGGAGGGGAAAGAAATACTGCGCGCCGGCCAGGAAGAGAAACAGAAGCAGAAACAGGGTCACCCGGTAGGTCCGATGGAAGGCCTCGGGCATGGCGCTGACGGCCAGGGAATAGAGGAAGAGCAGCAGCCCCGCCCCCAGGCAGATCAGCCACAGCAGGGTCGCGTGCTTGAAGCTGCGCCGAAAGGCCTCGAAAAACTGACGAAAGATCACCGATTCCTCCGTGTCCGCCGCGATGCTCAGGGTGCAGCGGTACAGCGCCGTCAGCGAGGCGCCGAGGGTGATCACCGGGAGGCCGCACAGGATGAAGAGGATGTTGCAGAGCACCAGATCCGCCAGCTTTCCCAGCGCGACCATCACCGGCCCCTCCGGATCAAATACGTTTCTCATCTGTTTTCCCGTGTCTGCGGTCGATCACTTCACGGCGCCTTCCACCATGCCGCTCATGATCTGCTTCTGGCCGATCAGGAAGATGATGATCATCGGGACCATGGCCAGCAGGGCCGCCGTCAGGATCAGGTCCCACTGCTTGACGTAGCTGCCGACGAAGGCCTGGACCGCCACGGGCAGAGTCTTGACCTTGCCGTTCTGGCCCAGCATCAGGGAGGGCAGCAGGTAGTCGTTCCAGATCCACATGCCGTTCAGGATCGTCACGGTGACGATAGAGGGCTTGAGGAGCGGGAAGACGATGCGGAAGTAGATGCCTTCATAGGAGCAGCCGTCGATGGAGGCGGCCTCCTCCAGGGCGTAGGGCACGGTCTTGACCATGCCGGTGAGGATGAAGACGGTCATGGCGCCGCCGAAGCCCAGGTAGGCGAAGACGATGCCGGGGATGGACTGCAGCATGGAGAGGCCCACGAACTTGCCCACGTCACGGAAGGTGGAGATCAGGGGAAGCATGACCACCTGGAAGGGGATGATCATGGAGGCGATGAACACCATGTAGATCATCTGGGACCAGCGGGTCTTGTTGCGGCAGATGACCCAGGCGGCCATGCCGCCGAACAGGGCCAGCAGCACCAGGGAGACCACCGTGATGATGGCGGAGGTGCCGAAGGCGGACCAGAAGCTGAAGTTGGAGTTGTTGATGACGTTTTTCAGGTTCTGGCCGAACTGGGTGAAGCTGGCGCCGGCCAGGCCGATGGGGTCGTTGGCGATGCCGAACTCGCCGTTGTAGCTCTTGAAGACGTTGATGACCACCAGGATGAAGGGCATCAGCGTGTAGATGGCCACCAGCACGGCGACGGCCATGATGAGGATAAAGGGGCCGGTACGGAGTTTCGTTTTCATTACAGCTCGACCTCCTTCTTATTGGAGATGCGCACCTGGATCAGCGAAACCACCGCCAGGATGATGAAGAACAGAACGGCCTTGGCCTGGCCCAGGGCATAGCTGTTCTTGGAGATGGCCGTGTTGTAGATGTTCAGGGCCAGCATCTGGGTGCCGTTGGTCAGATAGCTGCCCATGAAGTTCTGCACGGAGCCGGTGCCGTTGGTCAGGGCCATGTTGACGTCGAACTGCTTGAAGGCGCTGGTCAGCGTCAGGAAGGTGCAGATGGTGATGGTGGAGGCGATCATGGGGATCTTGATGCGGAACAGGGTCGCCAGAGGCTTCGCGCCGTCGATATTGGCAGCCTCGATCACCTCGCCGGGGATGGTCACCAGGCCGTTGATGTAGATCAGCATGATGTAGCCGGCGTACTGCCAGATATACACCACGATGATGGCCATGAAGGCGGTGGGGGTGTTGCTCAGCAGGGAGATGCCGTTGCCGATGACCTTGATGAGCACGTTGTTGAACACGAACTGCCAGACATAGCCCAGCACGATGCCGCCGATCAGGTTCGGCAGGAAGTAGGCCGCCCGGAAGAAGCCGATGCCCCGGATCCGGCTGGTGCACAGCAGGGCCAGCACAAAGGCGACCACGTTGACCAGGATCATGTTGAAGACCACGAACAGGATGGTCAGCAGCAGCGACCACAGGAAGGGCACTTCCTTAAACATGGCCGCGTAGTTGGCAAAGCCCACGAACTGGGTGTACTTGATGCCGGTCCAGTCGGTCATGGAGTAGAAAATACCGAGGACCAGGGGGATGATCACGGTCACGCAGAAGGTGAACAGCAGGGGGAAGAGGAAGATGACGTTGATGATGTCCTTGTGCCTGCCGGAGGAGGGGATGAAGTACAGGCCCGCCAGCACAGCGACGATGCCCACGATGAGCATGGCGCCGCGCATGGAGAACTTACTGCCCGTAAAGTCCAGGACCAGCGCTCCGACGATCAGCCCGACGCCCAGCAGCAGCAGTACCAGAGACACCACCTTTTTTGCGGAGTTCTTTGATTCCATAGGGGGGCTCCTTTCCTTAAACAAACCGGGCAGCAGGGGGTATCACCTTTCTGCTGCCCGGCAGAACTGTCCGCTTTACCGGATGTTCAGGGGGAAATCAGGCGTAGCAGGCGGCGCAGACCTGCTGCATGGTCTTCACAAAGCCGTCCACATCCAGCTTGCCCTGGGCGAAGTCGTTGAAGACCTGGCCGGTGTAGTTCTGGGCAATGCCTTCCTTCATGCCCTGCCAGTGCCAGTTGGAGGTCTTGCCGGCAGCGACATAGTCGGCGATGGTCTGGGCGAAGGGATCGTTGGCGACCCACTTGCAGGACTTGAAGGGGCTGATGAAGCCGGCTTCCATAACGAGGACTTCCTGGGCCTCGTCGGTGGTCAGCCACTGCAGGAAGGCCTTGGCGGCGTCCACATTGCCGTCCTTGTACACGGACCACCAGGAGGGAGAGTTGGTCAGGATGGTGTCAATGCCGTCCTGGAAGGCGTAGGGGGCGAAGGCGCACTTGAAGCTGCCGGCGGCCTCGTACTCGGCCTTGTCATCGGTGGTCATGGTGGCGCCGATCCAGGAGCCCTGGGTCACGAAGGCGTACTTGCCGGAGGCGAAGTTCAGGATCTCCTGGTCGTAGGTGCCGGAGATCATCATGTTCTTGTCGGCGTACTGCTGGAGCAGGTCGATGAACTTGGCGAAGTCCGTGAAGCGGGCCTCGTCCAGCTTGCCGCCGTCGTTGAGCATGTCGATGTAGGTGGTGTTGTCACGGGCCAGGCCGGCGTCCAGGTACTGGCCGAAGATGTGGTTGCCGGAGGACCAGTAGAGGTTCACGGGCTCGGTGTAGTAGCCGACAACGGCGGTCAGACCCAGCTCGTCCTTCTTGGCGTCGATCTTGGCAAAGGCCTCTTCATAGGCCGCGGGGGAGGTGAGGGTGGCGGGGTCAACGCCGCACTTCTCCAGGATGTCGGCGTTGTAGGCCAGACCGATGGCCTCGGTGGTGTAGGGGAAGCCGACGGTGCCGTCCTTGTTGACGTAAGCGGCGTCGGTGTCGGCGACCCAGGCTTCGCCGCTCATGTCGGCCAGCAGGCCGTCCCAGTTGGCGAAGTCGGCGTCACTGCCGTTGACAAAGATGTCGGGCATGTTGCCGGCCTGGTAGTAGCCCTTCAGGGTGCCCTGGATGTCGATGCCGCCGCCCATGGATTCGATCTCCACTTTCACGCCGGTCTTCTCTTCGTACATCTGGGCAAGCTTCTTGAGCTGCGCGTCGACCTCGATCTTGCCGTTCACGAGGCGGATGGTGTCGCCCTTGCCGGCGCCTTCGGTCTCGCCGGTCTCGCCGCAGGCGGCCAGAGCCAGGATCATGACAAGGGCCAGCAGGGCTGCAAACAGTCTCTTTGCTTTCATTTTGTTCTTCCTTTCCTTTTCCTTGTTCTCGGACCTGAGCCGAGTTAGCTTATTATATCATGAAAAAAATCCTTTACAAGCACAAGAACTTGGTGATAGTTCACAAGAACGCTCGGGAGAATTTGGTGAAAACATGCGGGACAAACGGCAAATCCCCCCGCGCGGGGCTCGAAAAAAGCCTGCGCGGGGGGATTCTTTCCGGATCCTGTCGATCAGAAGGCCCAGACGGCGGCCTGCCAGGGCTCCAGCGTCATGCTTTCGGCCAGCCTCGGCTCGCCGGCGTTGGCCAGCAGCAGCCGGGTCTCCGCCTCCAGAACCCGCTTCGGCGGCGCCCAGCGGCAGGGTTCCGGGGAGAAGTTGCAGGCCACCAGGAGGGTCCCCGACTCACCGGGGCGCAGGTAGGCGAAGATCCGTTCGTCCTCCTCATCCAGCAGCTCAAAGCCGTTGTAGACCACGGCGTCCCGCCAGGGGCTCTCCCGCCGCAGGCGGATCAGCGCCCGGTACCAGTTGAGCACCGAATCCGGGTCCTTTTCCTGGGCGGCGGCGTTGAGGGTCCGGTAATTGGGGTTGACCATGATCCAGGGTCTTCCGCTTGTAAAGCCGGCGTTGGGCCCGGCGTCCCACTGCATGGGGGTGCGGGCGTTGTCCCGGCTCTTGCGGGCGATGACCGCCAGCAGCTCCTCCGGCTGCCGCAGCCCCGTCTCCGTCAGCTCCCGGTAGGCGTTGACCGTCTCCAGGTCCCGGTAGTTCTCGATGCCGCCGAAGGGGCAGTTGGTCATGCCCAGCTCCTCCCCCTGGTAGACATAGGGCGTCCCCTGCATCAGATGCAGGGCGGTCGCGATGCACTTGGCGGAACGGGGGGAATCGTCTCCCCAGCGGGAAACCACCCGGGGCTGGTCGTGGTTGCAGAAAAACAGGCTGTTCCAGGCCCGGCCCTCCAGCTCCCGCTGCCACTTGGCCAGGTTCTTCTTCAGGTCCGGCAGGAACAGGCGCCCGGCGCTCCACTTCCCTCCCGGGCCCTCGTCCAGGCCCACGTGCTCGAACTGGAACACCATGCTCAGCTCCGAGCCGTCGGCGGCGGCATAGCGGCGGGCCTCCTCTACGGTGACCCCGGCGGTCTCCCCCACGGTCAGCAGATCGTAGCGGGACAGGACCCGCCGGTTCATCTCCCGCAGGTACTCGTGGACGTGGGGGCCGTTGCAGGTGCCCCCGGGGGCGCAGACGTTGCCGTAGAGCTGGCCCGGCTCCAGAGGCAGGTCCGGCAGCCCCGCGGGCTTGGAGATCATGGAGATCACGTCCATGCGGAAGCCGTCGATGCCCTTGCGGCACCACCAGTCCATCATGTCGAACACCGCGTCCCGGACCCGGGGATCGTCCCAGTTCAGGTCCGGCTGCTTTTTGCTGAAGCAGTGGAGATAGTACATGCCCGTCTTTTCGTCCCACTCCCAGGCCGGGCCGGAGAAGCTGCTGCCCCAGTTGTTGGGCGCTCCCCCGTTCTTCGCCTCCCGCCAGATGTACCAGTCCCGCTTGTCCGCGTCCCGGGAGGAGCGGCTGTCCACGAACCAGGCGTGCTCGTCGGAGGTGTGGTTCACCACCAGGTCCATCACCAGCTTCATGCCCCGCTCGTGGATCCCCTCCAGCAGGGCGTCGAAGTCCGCCATGGTGCCGAACTCCTCCATGATGTCCCGATAGTCCGAGATGTCGTAGCCGTTGTCGTCGTTGGGAGACCGGTAGACCGGGCTCAGCCAGATCACGTTGACGCCCAGATCCCGGATGTAGTCCAGTTTGGACAGGATCCCGGGCAGGTCGCCCACGCCGTCGCCGTCGGAATCGCAGAACGAGCGGGGATAGATCTGGTACACCACGCTCTCCTTCCACCATGCGCGTTCCATTTATTCCACCTCCAGAAGCAGGAATTGCCAGGGGGCCAGCGTCAGCTCGCCCGCCTGCTCTTTGTAATCCTCCAGGTTGTTCAGCAGCACCCGCTTCAGCCTGCCCGGCAGGGGCAGACGCTGCGGCTCGCCGCCGGTGCTGCCCGCGACCAGCAGAGTCCGCTCGCCCCGGCGGAAATAGGCCATGAGCCCCTCCCGCTCCTCCAGATAGGGCTCCAGGGCGCCGTAGACCACGGTCTCCGCCAGCTCCGGATCCTTGCGGATGCGGATCATCTCCCGGTAGAAGCTCCACAGGGAATCCGGCCGGCCGCGCTGCTCGGCCAGATTGATGCGGGTGTAGTTGGGGTTCACCGGCAGCCAGGGCTCGCCTGCGGAGAAGCCGGCGTTGGGGCTCGCGTCCCACTGCATGGGGGTGCGGGCGTTGTCCCGGGAGAGCCGGGCCACCGCGGCCAAAGCCTCCTCCGGGCTCAGCCCCGCGTCCAGGGCCACCTGATACTCGTCCAGGGTGGAGATGTCGTCCACCCGGGCGATGTCGGAGATGACGGTGTTCTCCATGCCGATCTCCTGGCCCTGGTACAGGAAGGGCAGGCCCCGCAGGAAGAAGCTCAGGCCGCCCAGCATCTTCTTGCCCGTCTCCGTGCGGCCCTCCGGGGGCAGGAAGAAGGACACGCCCCGGGGCTCGTCGTGATTTTCCAGGATGGTGGCCAGAAAGCCCACCTTCGCCACCCGGCGCTGGCTGGCGAAAAAGGCCTGTTTGTACTGCTCCATGGTCACGGGCTTCTGGTCGTACCAGCCCTTGGGGGACTTGTTCAGCAGGGTGCCGGAGAAGTCGAACATGGTGGAAAAGCAGCCGTGCTCCCCGATGAAGAGGGGCAGCTCCTCCTCCTTTTCGTCAAAGACCTCCCCTACGGTGAAGGCGTCGTGGGGCCGGAAGGTCCGGTCCGCCATCTCCTCCAGGAAGACGGTGACGCCCTTGGCCCGGGCCAGCATCTCCCGGATGGAGCACATGCCGTCCTCCCGGTCCGCGGGAAAGTCCTGGAAGGGCAGGAATTTCTTGATGTTGATGATGGCGTCGATGCGGAAGCCCGCCACGCCCTTGTCCAGCCACCAGTTGATCATGTCATAGACCGCCTGCCGCAGCTCCGGGTTTTCCCAGTTCAGGTCCGGCTGCTTCCGGTGGAAGGCGTGGAAATAGATCTTGTCCGTATGGCCGGGCAGCAGATTCCAGCAGGGGCCGCCGAAGTAGCTGCGCCAGTTGCAGGGATAGGGCTGGCCCTCCTGCCAGTCCCGGATGTAGAAAAACTTCCCGTAAGGCCCCTCCGGGTCCTCGCAGGCCCGGCGGAACCACTCGTGCTCGTCGGAGCAGTGATTCACCACCAGGTCCATGATCACGGCGATGCCCCGTTTCTTCGCTTCTTCCAGCAGCCGGTCCACGTCCGCCATGGTGCCGAAGCGGGGGTCGATGCTGAAATAGTCGGAGATATCGTAGCCCTGGTCGGCCAGGGGCGAGCAGTAGATCGGGCTGAGCCAGAGGATCTCCGCGCCCAGCTCCTGAATGTAGTCCAGCTTCTCGATGACGCCGGGCACGTCGCCGATGCCGTCCCCGTTCAAGTCCATAAAGCTCTTGGGATAGACCTGATAGGCCGTCTTCCCATGCCACCATTTTCGTTCCATAGGAGTCCTCCCGTTCTTGTGTTGGACTCATGCTATCAAGCTTCCCCCGCCTTGTCAAGAGGCCGCGAAAGCCGCCGCGCCCTTCCGCCGCATGAAATTTCCCGCGGCGGGAAATAATAAAGACCACACCCGAAAGAAGGAGATGTGGTCATGCAGGGAAAGGTGGAGATCTGCGGGGTGAACACCGCCTCGCTGCCGGTACTCAAGAGCGCGGAGACCCGTCGGCTGCTGGAAAAGGCCCGGGCCGGGGACGCCGCCGCCCGGGAAGCGCTGATCTCCGGCAATCTGCGCCTGGTACTGTCGGTGGTGCAGAAGTTCGCCGGCCGGGGCGAGAGCATGGACGATCTGTTCCAGGTGGGGGTCATCGGCCTCATCAAGGCCATCGACGCCTTCGACCTGAGCCAGGGGGTCCAGTTCAGCACCTATGGGGTGCCCATGATCGCCGGGGAGCTGCGGCGCTTCCTGCGGGACCACAGCCCCCTGCGGGTCTCCCGCTCCATGCGGGACACGGCCTACAAGGTGCTGCAGGTCAAGGAAAAGCTCAGCGCGGAGACCGGCCGGGAGCCGGACGTGGAGGCCATCGCCGCCGCGCTGCAGATCCCCCGGCAGGAGGTGGTCTTCGCCCTGGAGGCCATCTGCGAGCCGGTGAGCCTCTACGAGCCGGTGTACAGCGACGCCGGCGAGAGCGCCACGGTGATGGATCAGCTGGGGGACAAGCGCAATACCGACGAGCACTGGCTGGAGCAGATCGCCCTGGCCGACGCCGTCAAGCGCCTGACGCCCCGGGAAAAGCGGATCCTGGCCCTGCGCTACTACGACGGGCGCACCCAGATGGAGGTGGCCAGGGCCGTGGGCATCTCCCAGGCCCAGGTCTCCCGGCTGGAGAAGAGCGCCATCAGCCAGATCAAAAAGAACATCACCGCCTCGTGAATCTGATAGAAGTCTCAAAGAGAACGCCCCCGCGTTCTCTTTTCTCATTCCCATTCTTTATTCACTATTCACTATCCTATCCCCACAGCATCCTGCAGACCCAGGCGGAGCAGAGGAAGCAGGCCAGGTCCGCGCAGAGGGCCGCGGGGATGGCCCAGCGGCTGCGCTTCACCCCTGCGGCGGAAAGGTAGACCGCCGCTACATAAAAGGTGGTCTCGCTGGAGCCCATCATCACCGCCGCCGTGCGCCCCGCCAGGGAATCCGGTCCCGCAGTCTCCATGATCCGGGCCGCCTCGGCCATGGCTCCGCTGCCGGAGAGGGGCCGCAGCAGCAGGATCAGCCCGGTCTCCGGCGGGACGCCCAGGGCCTGCAGCAGCGGCGAGAGCAGCCGGCCCAGCTGCTCCGGCAGGCCGGAGGCCCGCAGCAGATACACCGCCGGGAACAGGGTGACCAGGGCGGGCAGGATCTCCATGGCCGTCTGCAGGCCCTTTCGGGCCCCGGCGCGGAGGGCGTCGTAGGCGTCCACGCCCCGGCAGGCCGCGGCGATCAGGGCGGCGCACAGCAGGATCGGCGCCGTCAGGGCCCCCAGGGCGCTCACCGCCACAGCCTCCGGAGCAGGGCCGCCGCCCCCAGGCCGCAGGCCACGGAGCAGGCCGAGGCCAGCCACACCGCCGGCAGGATGTCGAAGGGGGCCGCCGCCCCGGCGGAGGCGCGGACCGTGGCCACCGTGGCGGGCAGCAGCTGCAGGGAGGCGGTGTTCAGCACCACCAGCAGGCAGAGCTCGTCCGCCCCCCGCTCCCCCAGGGCGGCCATGCCCCGGGCCGCCCGGATCCCCGCGGGGGTGGCGGCATTGCCCAGGCCCAGCAGGTTCGCGCTCAGGTTCTCCGTCAGGGCGGCCAGGATCTCCCCCTTCTCCGCGGAGCGGGGGAAGAGCCGCCGGAGGGGCCGCTGCAGGAGCCTGCCCAGAGCGGCGGCGGCGCCGCAGCGCTCCAGCAGCTCCAGCACCCCGCTCCAGAGGCAGAGCCCTCCGGTGATGCGCAGCACAAATTCCACCGCGGCCTGAGCCCCCTCTGTCAGCGCGGCTCCCGCCTCCCGGGAAGCCCCGTTCAGCGGCGCGAACAGGGTCGCCAGCAGGCACAGGATGGTGAGCAGCACAGAAAGCATGAAAAAAATACCTCAAATACTTAAAAAATCGTGAGTTTTCAAGGCTTTTCTAAAATATCAGTTGAACAATTCGGCGTTTCTGTGTATACTAAGCCAAACCAAGCTCTGGTTTTGTCGCAAAGCCTGTTGAAAGGGGTTTTTCTATGAAATCCACCGGTATTGTCCGCAAGGTCGATGAATTGGGCCGCATCGTCCTTCCCATCGAGCTGCGCCGTACGCTGGACATCGAGGAAAAGGACGCGCTTGAGATATATGTGGAGGATGACAGCATTATTCTCCGCAAGTACCAGATGAGCTGCGTCTTCTGCGACAGCACCCGGGACCTTGTCAGCTACAAGGGCCGGAACGTCTGCGCAGACTGCATCATGAAGCTGAGGGGCCGCATATGAGCCAGGCCATGGCCCGCAACCCGGGTCCGCGGCGCTATGATGCTTTCCTCCTGGATCTGTATGGGACCCTTGTGGACATCCATACGGACGAAAACCAGCCGTCGCTCTGGAAGCGACTGGCTGGTTTTGCTGTGTCCGGGGGCGCCCAATGGGAGGCGGAGGCGCTGCACCGGGCTTATCTGGACGCGGTGGAACGGGAGGAGGCGCGGCTGCGGCTGCGGGACCGGAGCATCCCCGGCGCCCGGCCGGAGATCGACCTGGCCCCGGTGTTCGCCGGGCTCTACGCCGCCCGGGGCGTCGCGGCGGACGAGAGGCTCATCGCTGAGACCGCCCGCTTGTTCCGGGCCGCCTCCACCACCCACCTGCGGCTCTACGCCGGAGCGAAGGAGCTGCTGGCGGCTTTGCGGCGGCAGGGAAAAGTGATCCTGCTGTCCAACGCCCAGAGCCTGTTCACCCGGCCGGAGCTGGAGGAGCTGAGCCTGTCGGCGTGCTTTGACGGCATTTACATTTCCTCCGAGGCGGGCTGCAAAAAGCCGGATCCCCGCTTCTTCCGCCTGGCGCTGAAGCGGGAGGGCCTGGAGGCCGGGCGCTGCCTGATGATCGGCAACGACCCACTCTGCGACGGGGAGGGCGCCCGCACCGTCGGCATGGAGGCCTGGGTCATCCGCTCCGCCCTCTCCCCCCGGGAGCTCGCCGAGGGCTACGACCAGGAGGGCATGGACCTGCGGAGGCTGCGGAAAAGGCTGACGGATGCGGAATTCGGAGTTCGGAATTTGGAATGAGGGCGGAGAAACGCGGACCTCTCCCGTAGGGGCGGCCTTTGGTCGCCCGCCGATTGCGGGAACGCCCGGCGGCGTTGGACGGAGAGAGAAAACGGATTGCCACACCAGTGTGCGCACTGGTTCGCAATGACAGCGTAGGGGCGACCTTTGGTCGCCCGCCGAATACGCGTCCGCGCCCGTAGCGCCGAGCATTGCTCGGCGGCTCTGCGCGGATTTCGCCGGCCAATGGTCGGCGCTGCGGGGACCGCCGTCCGTCTTGCGCCGACGCTCGTCCCATGCCGTAGGGGCGACCTTTGGTCGCCCGCCGATTGCGGCAACGCCCGGCGGCGTTGGACGGAGAAAGAAAACGGATTGCCACACCAGTGTGCGCACTGGTTCGCAATGACAGCGCAGGGGCGGCCCTTGCGGCCGCCCGGCAGAAAAAGGATGCCCATACAAAAACCGTGAGGCGAATCCGCAGCGTTGTATGCGTTCGCCTCACGGTTTTTCCTTTCGCTTTTTCCCCGGCGCGGGCGGGCGCATCGTGATGCGCCCCTACGGCGCGAAACAAACGTCGGCGTGAGACCGCGGGAGGGCGCAAGGCCCTCCCTTACGGCAAATATCGAGGTTTTCGCAGGGGATCCGATTCTTTCAGCGGTCGTTTTCGTCTTTCGGGTCTTCTTCTCTATGGTAGATCCTTTTGACCTCCGCGCTCTCGTTCCCCTCGGCGTCGGTGAGGACCAGGGGCGGCTCGATGGCCAGGCCCGGCCTGCCGCCCCGGCGGGCTTCCGCCAGGACCAGGCTGGGCGCGCTCTCCGGCCGGGGGCAGACCAGGCGCAGGCGCTTGGGCTCCAGCCCCGCGGCGCTCAGGGCGCAGAAGAGCTCCGAGAGCCGCTCCGGCCGGTAGACCAGGCAGAAGCGCCCGCCGCTGCCCAGGAGATACGCCGCCGCCGCGCAGAGTTCCGGCAGGCTGCAGTCCGTCTCCCCTCTGGCCGCCGCCCGGGCCGGGTCCGGGGGCAGGGCCCCGCTGCCCAGCGGGAAATAGGGCGGGTTCGACACCGCCAGGTCAAAGCTCCCGGCGGCAAAGAGGCGGCGGTGCTCCCGGATGTCCCCGGTCAGCACCCGGTACCGCGCCTCCGGAAAGCTCCGGCCCAGATTCTCCGCCGCCAGGGCCGCGGCCTCGGGCTGCAGCTCCAGACCCGTCACGTGCAGCGCCGGGGCGCGCAGGAGCAGCAGCAGGCTCAGGATCCCGGCGCCGCAACCCAGGTCGATCCCCCGCTTCCGCCCCGCGGGCCGGACGAAATCCCCCAGCAGCACGCTGTCCGTGCAAAGGGGCGCCTGCTCCGTGTCCCGAAACAGCGGCCCGCCGGGCCAGAGGGCGCTCGCGCTTCTCATGAATACTCCTCCAATAAGCAAAAGAGACGAGCGGCGCTCGTCTCTTTCGTATGTTTTTTTCGATCAGGCCAGCTCGATGGCTTCGGCGGGGCACTGAGCGGCGCAGGAACCGCACTCCAGGCACTTCTCAGGGTCGATCTCGTAGTGCAGCTCGCCCATATCAATGGCCTCGGCGGGGCACTGAGCGGCGCAGGAACCGCAGGACAGGCACTCGTCAGTAATCACGTACGGCATGGAATTCCCTCCATTTTTGTATGAATTTGGCCCTTTTCGGCCATTTGTGGCATCATTGTAGCACATCCTCCGCAAAAATCAATAGCTTCTTTTTGCGAAACTGTTAAAAGAAAAGTTTTCTGGTGATAATTTCCTCGGCGCCGCGCTTTTCGCCCCAATCGGCGGCGGCGCGGAGGGATAATGGAACATCTCCCGGCAGGTTTTTCAGGAGGCGCATATGAGAAGCAACGAGAAGTTTTCCCAGCGGGCGGAGACCGCCATCGAGCGGGCGCGGCAGGCGGCCCGGGAGCTGGGCCACAGCAGCGTGGGCACCGAGCATCTGCTGCTGGGGATCCTGGCGGAGCGGGACAGTCTGGGGGCCCGGATCCTGCTGCGGCGGGGGCTGGAGGAGGGCGCTCTGCGGCGGGCCCTGTGCGAGCAGACAGGGCCGGGCGCGCCCGGCGGGCCGGTGCTGGGTCTCAGCGAGAACGCCCGCCGGGCGGTGGAGACCGCCGCCGCGGAGGCGGCGAATCTGCGCCAGGGCTTCATCGGCACGGAGCACCTGCTGCTGGGCGTCCTCCGGCAGCCGGACTGCGGCGGCGCCCGGCTCCTGCGCGCCCTGGGCGCGGATCTGAACGAGATCTACACCGACATCGCGGCCATTTTCGGCCACCCGGTCTCCGGCGGCCGCTCCCAGCTGGGCACGGCCAAGGGGCTCCGCCGGGCGGAGACCCGGGTGCTGGACCAGTACAGCCGGGACCTCACCGCCCTGGCCGCGGCGGGGCAGCTGGACCCGGTGGTGAGCCGGGGAGAAGAGATCCGCCGGGCGGTGCAGATCCTCTCCCGCCGCAGCAAGAACAACCCCGTCCTCATCGGCGAGCCCGGCGTGGGCAAGACCGCCGTGGCCGAAGGCCTGGCCCTGCGGGTGGCCCGGGGCGAGGCGCCGGAGGCCCTGTGCCGCAAGCGCATCGTGTCCCTGGACCTGCCGGCCCTGCTGGCGGGCACCAAGTACCGGGGGGACTTCGAGGAGCGGGTCAAGTCGGTGCTGAAGGACGTGAAGCGGGCCGGGGACGTGATCCTCTTCATCGACGAGCTGCACACCGTCATCGGGGCGGGCAGCGCCGAGGGGGCCATCGACGCGGCCAACATCCTCAAGCCCGCCCTGGGCCGGGGCGAGGTACAGATCATCGGGGCCACCACCCCGGAGGAATACCGCCGCCACATCGAAAAGGACGCCGCTCTGGAGCGGCGTTTTCAGCCGGTAACCGTGGCGGAGCCGGACCGGGAGCAGACCCTGGAGATGCTCCGCTCCCTGCGCCCGGCTCTGGAAAAGCACCACGGCGTGCGTCTGGGGGACGAGGCCCTGGAGGCGGCCTACAGCCTCTCCCGCCGCTATATCCACGACCGCTACCTGCCGGACAAGGCCATCGACCTGCTGGACGAGGCGGCCGCCGCCCGCAGCATCTCCGCCGCCCTCCCCGGCTCCCGGGTGGGCGCCGGGGACGTGGCCGCGGTGGTCTCCCTCTGGACGGGGATCCCGGTGACCGGCCTGGACGGGGACGAGAGCGCCGCCCTGCGGGATCTGGAGCGGCGTCTCCGGCAGCGGATCATCGGCCAGGACGAGGCGGTGTCCGCCGTGGCCCGGGCCGTCCGCCGCAGCCGGGTGGGCCTCCGGGATCCCCGCCGGCCGGTGGGCAGCTTCCTCTTCCTGGGCCCCAGCGGCGTGGGCAAGACCGAGCTCTGCCGGGCTCTGGCCGCCGCCGTGTTCCGGGACGAGAAGGCCCTGGTGCGCCTGGACATGTCCGAATATATGGAAAAGCACGCCGTCAGCCGCCTGATCGGCTCGCCCCCGGGCTACGTGGGCTACGGCGAGGGGGGCCAGCTGACGGAGAAGGTCCGGCGCAAGCCCTGGTGCGTGGTGCTCTTCGACGAGATCGAAAAGGCCCACGAGGAGCTGTGGAGCCTGCTGCTGCAGATTCTGGACGACGGCTGTCTCACCGACGGGGCCGGGCGGAAGGTGGACTTCCGCAACACCCTGATCGTCATGACCTCCAACGTGGGGGCCAAGGCCATCACGGCCTCCCGGGCGCCCCTGGGCTTCGGCACCGGCGCCCCCGGGGACGAGAGCCAGATGCGCCGCCAGGTGCTGGAGGAGCTGCGGGCCACCTTCCGGCCGGAATTCCTCAACCGGGTGGACGAGACCATCGTCTTCCACCGCCTGGGAGAGGAGGACCTGCTCCGGATCACCCGGAACCTGCTGGAGGAGCTGCGGCAGCGCTTCGCCGGCCTGGGCCTGACCCTGGCCTGGGAGGAGGACGCCCTGCGTTACCTGGCAAAAAAGGGCTGGGACGAGCGCTCCGGCGCCCGGCCCCTCCGCCGGCTGCTCCAGAGCGCCCTGGAGGATCGGGCGGCGGAGCTGCTGCTCAGCGGCGAGGCCCGGCCCGGGGACCGGATCCTGGTGCGCGCGGGCGAACAGGGCCTGACGCTGACGCCGGAGCGCCCCGCGTCCCGGCGTTGACACCCGGAGGGGGCTATGGTATCATCCGAGGGTACGAAAACGGCATGAAACCATGCTCTCGAGAGGTGTTGGATGATGCGGAAGGCCTTTCCCGCGCTGCTGCTGGCGCTGGCGCTGCTCTGTCTCTCCGCCTGCGGCGCACAGGCGTCTCAGACGGGGGAGAGCCCTGCGCCCGCCCCGGTGCTGCCCTCGCCGCCCGCTGCGGAGGAAGCGGCCCCCTCCCCGCTGGTCATCAGCGAGGTCATGGCCCGCAACCACAGCACGCTCCCAGGCCCGGACGGCAGCTTTCCCGACTGGATCGAGCTCTTCAACGCCTCCGACGAGCCGGTGGAGCTGGAGGGCCTGATCCTGGCGGACCGGGAAAAGCCGGAGAAAGGCAGCCCCCTGCCCCGGCGCAGGCTCCTGCCGGGAGAGTACGTCCTGGTGTTTGCCGACGGGCAGCCGGGCAGCGCCGAAGAGCCCCACGTGGATTTCAGCCTCTCCGACGGGGAGAGCGTCTTTCTCTTCTCCCCGGAGGGGCGGGTCCTGGACCGGCTGGATCTGGACCGGACGGAGGCGGACTGCTCCTATATCCGCCGGGAGGGCGCCGTGATCCGGACCGCCTTCCCCAGTCCCGGCTATGAAAACGGCCCCGCAGGCTACGACGCCTTTCAGGACGCCCGGGTCTGCAGCTCTCCGCTGCAGATCTGGGAGGTCTCGGTCTCGGATCGGGGGCCCTATTTTCAGGAGACCGAGCCCCACAGCGACTGGGTGGAGCTGCTGAACACCGGCGACGCGCCTCTGTCCACCGAGGGCTGGGCCCTGTCCGACGACAGGGATCAGCCGGAAAAATACCCTCTGCCGCCGCGGACCCTGCAGCCGGGCGAGCGGATGCTGATCCTCTGCGCCGAGGAGAGCGTCTGGAACTATCCCCTGTCCGGCTTCGCCCTCAACGCCGCCCGGGAGAGTCTGTACCTCTCCCACGAGGGGCGGCTCGCGGACTATGTCTCCCTCCACGACATCCCCTGCCGGGCCAGCTTCGGCCGGGCCCCGGGGGAAAACGGCTTTTTCTACTTCACCGCCTCCAGCTTCAGCGCGCCCAACACGGGCTCGCGGGCCCGGCGCGTCTCCGAGCCCCCCGCGGCAGACGGGCCGGACGGGGTCTTTGACGGGGTCGGCTCCCTGACGGTGCGCCTCTCCGGCGGCGGACAGCTGTACTATACCCTGGACGGCAGTCTGCCCACCGAGGAGAGCACGCCCTACACGGGGCCTCTGACCATTGAGAAGACCTGCGTGCTCCGGGCCGTGGCGGTGCAGGAGGGCGCCCTCCCCAGCCCGGCGCTGGATCTGAGCTACATCCTCAACGAGGGCCACAGCCTGCCCGTGATCAGCCTGATGGGGGACGATCCGGCCGCGGTGTCGAAAATGATCAACACGGGCCGGACCTTTGTGGAGCACCCGGGGGCGGTCTGCTTCTACGAAGACGGGCGGCGGGTCTTCGGTTTGGGCTGCGGCCTGTCCGTCTCCGGTCTGACCAGTCCCGCGGCCTTTCCCAAGCGGAGCATCCGGGTGGATCTCCGCGGAGCCTACGGCGCGGAGGAGCTGGGCTGTGATCTCTTCGGAGAGGGCAGCGCCGCCCTGGACTCCTTCATCCTCCGGGCGGGGCAGGATTCCGCCTACCGGATGATGAACAGCGAGATCTGGCAGGAGCTCTGTCTGGAAATGAGCGGCCGGGTGCTGACCCAGCACAGCAAATACTGCGTCGTCTACCTCAACGGAGAATACTACGGCATTTACATCCTCAAGGAGAACATCTCTCCCGGACTCTACGCCCGCTGGGCCGGGGTCAGCCGCAAGAGCGTGCTGAGCACCGTCCCCCACATTTCGGACACGGACGATTATCTGGCCATGTATCACTTCATCAGCGAGCAGGACATGGGGGTGGAGGAAAACTACCGCCGGGCCTGTGAGCTGCTGGACACGGACAGCTTCATCGACTGGGTCATCCTGGAGGGGGTCAGCGGGAACTACGACCTCTTCCGCAACGTCCGCTTTTTCCGCTCCACGGAGTCGGACCGGGGCTATCAGCTGGCGTTCTTCGACCTGGACAACAGCCTGCGCGACGACGGCACCACCTGGCACATCCTCTTTTACCGGAAGGACAAGGAGGGCTTTTTCAACTCCAACGCCTCCCGGATCCTGCTGTCCCTGCTGGACAACCCCGATTTCCGGGAGCGCTTTCTCCGCCGCTACGCCCAGGTTTACAACAGCGTCCTCTCCAACGACAGCGTGATCCGGCGCATCGAGGAATGCGAGGCTCTGATCCGGCCGGAGCTGGCACGGGACCGGGCCCGCTGGGGCTACTCGGCGGAGGACTGGGAAAAGAACATCCGCCATCTGAAAGCCATGATCCGGGAGCGGGACTGGCAGAATTACTGCGTCCGGCAGCTGGATCTCTATCTCGACCTCACCGAGGCGGAGTGGGCCTATTTCCGCTGACCCGCCCCGCCCCGGAGCCTTTATGCCCCAAATCGCAAAACGCAAAACTAAATGCTTGACATAACTCCCCGAAAAGGCTAAAATAGCTTGGATTAATATTAAGGGGGTCTGGGGAGGCTCCTTTTGATATTACGTTTCAGTTCCGACGGATGCGCGTGAGGAAACACTGATGCAATCGCCATCGGCGCCTCTCGGAGAATTCGCGCTCTGGTTTCGTCGCTTTTTCTTGCAATACACAGAGTATTCCGGCGAAAAAGCGCCATCACCGGAACACGAATTCTCTCGGGATTCGCTCTCACCGATTGAATCATCGTTCCCTCGATGGTCCGTCTTTGCTTTAGATTTTACAAGGGGAGTTTGAGGTCGTCCCTCGTTTCGGCTCCCTGCATAATGACGAAGCTAATCCACCGCAAAATTCTGAAAGAATGGAGGTGTGTTACTTCACCATGCCCTTTGTTTATATTTTGATCGGGCTTGTGGTCGGCGCGGGCGCTGCCGCCGCGTATTTCATCCTGCGGGAGAAGAACGCCGAGCGCACCATCGCCAACGCCGAGGAAGAGGCCCGTCAGATTTTGAATGATGCAATCAAGAGCGCCGAGAGCAAGAAACGGGAAGCTCTTGTAGAGGCAAAGGAAGAAATACACAAACGCCGCTCCGAATATGAGCGGGAAGAAAAACAGCGCAGGGCCGAAGTGCAGAAGCAGGAGCGCCGCCTTCAGCAGAAGGAGGAGACCCTGGACCGCAAGACCGACGCCCTGGAGAAGAAGAGCGACACCCTGTCCAACAAGATCGCCGCCGTGGAGGCCCAGCAGGCCGAAGTGGCGCTGATCAAGAAGAGCCAGCTGGAAATGCTGGAAAAGATCTCCGGCTTCACCGTGGAGGAGGCCAAGGCCTACATCATCGCCAACGTGAAGGACGATGTGACCCACGAGATGGCCATGAAGATCAAGGAAGTCGAGGCCCAGTTCAAGGAAGAGGCCGACGAGCGCGCCCGCGAGATCATCGCCACCGCCATCCAGCGCTGCGCCGCCGACCACACCAGCGAGATCACCGTCTCCGTCGTCCCCCTCCCCAACGACGAGATGAAGGGCCGCATCATCGGCCGCGAAGGCCGCAACATCCGCAGCATCGAGACCCTCACCGGCTGCGACCTGATCATTGACGACACCCCCGAGGCCATCACCGTCTCCAGCTTCGACCCGGTCCGCCGCGAGGTGGCCCGCCTGGCGCTGGAGAAGCTGATCCAGGACGGGCGCATCCACCCGGCCCGCATCGAGGAAATGGTCGCCAAGGCC
>CACYLY010000036.1 GCA_902775355.1 Oscillospiraceae bacterium | reverse complement strand
AATGATCCGCGAGGCGCAAGAGAAAAAGCAGAAGCAAGCGTATCATAACACCTTGCTTCTGCTCTCAAATTATCGGAATATCCTCTGGCAGACGGACTGCGAGATCGAGGCGATCGCTTCGGAGCTGAATGTTCCGTTGAAGAATCTCGATGCCCTACTCAGTCGGGTGGATGCTGAGATCGGTATGGAGAACCGTCGTTTGGAGCTGAACCTGGAGCGACTGGCCAAGACCAGGCAGCTTCTGGATCGGATCAACGACGCTCTCACCGCCCTCAAGCGCAAACCGGACAACGGTCCCCTGCTCTATGAGCTCATCTACATGACCTACATCTCCGATGAAAAGCTTTTGCAGACCGATGTACTGTTCCGGCTGAATATCTCCCGTCGGCATTATTATCGTCTGAAAGAGCAGGCCATCAATATCATCTCTCTGCGCCTCTGGTCCTCCCCTACCTCGGATTTGGATCTGTGGCTGGAGCTTGTGGCCATGCTAAGTGGAGGCGACAAATAACTATAACCAACATATACCATCCTTGCCACCTTTTCGGCACCAAGATGGCACCTCACAGTCACTGACATGCGCATCCTTCCGTGCTATATTTGTAGCGTCCCAAATTGGGGCAAGACAGAAAGAACGCCGTTTCCCAGGCAAAAGCCGCCTGCGGAAGCGGCGTTTTTTCATGCTCACAGGAAGGAGGTGTGGCTTATGTTGAAAAGACGTCAGCTGCGGGATCGGCTTTCTACGCTGTACTGGTCCGGCGTCGGGATGCTGTCAGCGGGGATCGTCTCCCTGCAGCCTGTATACGCGGACAACATCTTCGAGCGTATCCAGTCTATCGTCTATGACATCTATGGGCAGATCGTGGCGATCTCCACCATCGTCGCCGTGACGGTGGCGAGCATTGCCCTGATCGTCCGGATGATCTCACGCAATCAGCGGGCCGTGGATGAGGCGACAAGCTGGCTCAAGCGCATTGTCGTCGCCTGGATCGTCCTCAACTCTCTCGGCTTTGTGGTTGCGTACCTGCAGCCTCTCGTGGCCGGCGGACAGTATGTAGGCGGATAAGCCTCTCCGGTCAAGCAATCAGGAGGTGATGAATCTTGCTTGACTGGATTTTTGAAGCGATCGTTACCTGGATCAGCAGCGTTGTCACCCAGCTGATGGACGCGGTGTCTGGCCTCTTTCTCAATGCCTTAGGCACAGACATGGTCGCCATGGAGGAGTACTTTCCCTTTGTCACGAAAGCCTTCAGCATTCTCCAGTCCACCGCCTGGTCGATTCTGTTTCTGATAACCGTATGGCAGCTCTTTCGCTCCTTCGGCGGGCCGATCACAGAGGCTGAGAATCCCTTGACCCTGCTCGCCAGAAGCGCGATCTTCGCGGTGCTGATCGGCTATTCCAAGCCCATCTTTCAGATGGCGCTGGACATCGCCCGCGCCCCGTACACGGCGCTGATGGAGATTTCCATGACTTCGGAGGACTTCACCTTTGCCGGGGTCGAGCAGGCGCTCACGAACGGACTCGTGACCTTCATCTCGACAGCCTCCTGTGTTGGGCTGCTGTTGCTGGTCATCCTGGAGATCGCGCTGGGCTGGAATTACTTCAAGCTCCTGCTGGAGACTGTGGAAAGATACGTGGTTGTCGGTGTGCTTTGCTATACCTCTCCTCTCGCCTTTTCCATGGGCGGCTCCAAGGAAACAAACTCAGTCTTCAAATCCTGGTGCCGGATGGTCGGATCGCAGCTGTTGCTGCTCATTATGAACGTCTGGTTCCTCCGGGCTTTCGATTCGTCCGTGGGACAGTTTATCGGAAACGGAGGTGCGCTGACGAACGGCAAAGGCAGCATCTTCCTCTGGCTCTTCTGCGCTCTCGCCTTCCTCAAGTGCGCCCAGCGCTTTGACAGTTATCTGTCCTCCATGGGGCTCAGCGTCGCACAGACCGGCTCCAGCATGGGGATGGAGATGCTGATGGCCGCCCGTGTTGTGGGCGGCTTTGGCGGCGGGATCCGTACGGCGGGCGGCGTCTTCCGCGGCGCCGGCAATGCCGCCAGTGCGGCGGGTCAGACGGCAAGCGCTGCAACCGGTTTCGCGGCCGGCTTTGCCAACCGCTTCCGCCCCAACAGCTATGTGCGCGACGCCGTGGTAAGCGGCGGCACCCGCATGGGCGTCGGCGGTTCGGTCGGCTTTGTGGGACGTGCCTTTGGCGGGATTGCCGCCAGAAACGGTGCCGTGCTCACAGGTGAGTCCATCGCCTCCGTCGCCTCCCGCCCGGCTGCTGTTTTCGGCAGTATTGGCGGAGAGATCGCGGACCGCAGTCTGCAGAACTTCATGCCGCAGCTCAGCGGGCATACACTGACGGACACGCAAATCTCCGGCGGACGTATCAGCACCACGGCTGTCGGGGCAGACGGCAAAGAGACCTCGGTGGAGATGTTCAATGCCGCCCAGTTTGAGAAGCCCGAAGCGCCTCATGCGCTGGTCACCGCATCCGACGGTAGCCAGTGGTACCAGATGGCAAGCGGCCCCGCTTCCGGATCCTTCTATGATGTCCCGCAGTTTAGCGGCAGCCCCGGCGAGGCGCCGCAGGTGGCGGCCAGCTTCCCGGACGCCCCGGACGGTTCTGTTCTCCGCACAGTGGATCACGGCGCCATCGAGGCCACTTCTCCGGACGGCACTTCCACCATGTGGTACAACAGCGCTTATTTCAACGAGCCTGACGCCCCGCATACGGTCATGCAGGCCGCCAACGGAGTGGACTGGTACGCCATGCAGCAGGCCGCCGAAGCGCCAGCCTTTGAGCCGGGTGAAGCTGCAGCGGCATATAATCAGGCGCAGTTTCAGCAATTCATGCCCGGTTATGAGCAGGCTGTCACCTCGGTCGACGCCTCTCAGCGGACAGACGGACACTTTGAAGTCCGCCACGCCGACGGCTCCGGAACGATGTTCTATGACACCTCTCAATACGCCGCTCCCCGTGGAGATTATCAGGTGTTCGAGGACGCCCGCGGCAGCCAGTGGTATGCGATCCCGGGTCAGGCGGCTGTGGAACGAAGGCCTGTCTACGAAAACGGAAAGCCCGTGTACGACGGGCAGAACGTCAAAACCGTCTCGGTCGAAACGGTGCGCTATAAGACGACCCCGATCAAGTATGCACCGCCCTCGCAGCGTGCGCAGACCGAGATCAAAGCACCCAAACTCAAACGATAAGCCTTTGGCAGTCGGGCCAGTGCCCGGCTGCCTTTCTTTTTGACGGAGGTGAAGCTAATGGCAGAACCGGACAAGCGCCAGTTCGGCGACGGTTCTGATAACTATACAAACGCCGCTTCCAACCTGGCCAAAGCCGCACGGCAATCCGGGCAGGAGGCGGCAAAGCAGGCTTCTATAATCGGTGCGGAAGCCGCTTCGCGCGGGGCTGGCGCAGCCGTCAGCGGCGGCGTCAAAGCCGGAAAGGCTGTGGCAGGTATCGCCAAGGGTGCGGCCGCCGGCGGCCCCTGGGGCGCGATCGCCGCGGCCGCCTGGTCTATGCGGCACACGCTCTACAAGATCCTGATCTGCGTATGTCTCCTGCTCGTTTTTCTCGTGATCCTGATCACCTCGCTGCCTTCCATTGTCACCAACGGTATTTTCGGCCTGGACGGCACACAGCCGGTGGAGGGCGCTACTCTCACGGATACCTACAGCGAAATGGCAGACGCGGTCTCCGCTGTGGTGGACACCGGATACGATCTCTCCCTGGCAAGGGTCGAGCAGATCATTGAGGAGGGCGGCTATGATTACGACCTCTCCATGGACGCGCTCATCAACTATGCCCACAGCTCTGCGGGCTATGATACCTGCTATGTCCTTGCCGCCTACTCAGCATCCATGGAGCAGAGGGGCACGACCAAGGACGATATGATCGCCAAGCTCGGTTCTGTTGCAGGCTCCATGTTCCCGGTCACCTACGAGGTCAATCAGCAGGAAAACCTGGTGCCTGTCACCTACTACACCTACAAGCCTGTCACTGTCACCGTGGTGTCTTCCGAACAGATCACTGGCTACGTGAACGGGAAGCCCTATTACAGCTATGAGACGGAACAGCGTACCTACTATGAGCGAGACGAGGAATTCACCAGTGAGGAACCCGTTACTGTCCTGGCCTACCGGGAGACCTTTGTGCACGTCCCGATCTACAGCGACGGCTATACCCATCGCAGCGTTGTCGGCTACCGCACAGAGAGCTACTACGAGCTGAGCGGGACGGAGACGCTCTCCCCTGCCACCGAGATCATCCCCTATGTGGAATGCACGATCCATCCCTTTGACAACACCGTGATCGTTCAGGCTTTTGGGATCGACACCTCGGCCCGGTACGGTCAGTTCAACGTCACCTACGGCGAGGCTATTCAGAAGATGGCGAACGCTTTGAAGATGACGCTCTACGGCACTCTGGGCAGCGGCGAGATGGTTCCGCTCACCGATGCGGAGCTGATCGCCTTTGTGAACGCCCAGAACTGCAACGCCACGCGCAAGTTCATTCTGACCACCGGCCTGTCCCTTGTGGGAAAGGTGCCGTATTTCTGGGGCGGCAAATCCGCGCCGGGCTGGAACGACGCCTGGAACACACCCCGACTCGTTACCTCGGCGGGCTCTCCCAGCACCGGGACGATCCGTCCCTACGGGCTGGACTGCAGCGGTTTCACCGAATGGGTATACAACACCGCCATGGGCGTGGAGATCGGCGCCGGTACCTCCGGTCAGTACCCCAACACGGTGGGCATCGACGCTTCCGAGCTTCTCCCGGGAGATCTGGGCTTCATGGCGGATGGCAGCGGTTGGGGCCATGTGCTGATGTTTGCGGGCTATGACAGCTCCGGCAGCCGCATGTGGGTCCATTGCACCAGCGGCAGCGGCGTTGTGCTTAACACGCCCTCCTATGAGTCTTCCCTCTCCCTGCGGCGGCTAACGCTCGTGGATTATGAGGCGCCAGTCTCGCAGCAGGCCTGGGGCGAGCCGCTCTATGAGATCGAAGTAACGGTCACGCATTACTGCGCCTGCGCCAAGTGCTGCGGCGTAAACGCCGACGGCATCACGGCAAGCGGCAAGACGGCTCAACGTGGCATGGTGGCCATGTCCAGCTACTACCCCTTCGGCACGCAGATCATGATCAACGGCGTCATGTACACCGTGGAGGATCGGGGCGGCTCCGGGATCGAGAACAACATCCACCGAGTGGATATTTTCATCCCGGATCATCAGGAGGCGCTGCGGTTGGGCAAATTCACAACCACGGCATATATTTACCGGCTGGGCAGGTGATCAAGTGGAAAACGCAGAATTCAACAACGTGTACGCCATTCCGGCGAACTATACCGATTCCGGCAAACTCCTCGGCGGTATGCTGGAAACAAGAAATGCGGTGGAGACGGTGGCACTGGTGATCCTGGTGGGTTATCCGGAGCTGTTTTTGTTCTCCATGCCCGCCATGATGCGGATCGTTCTGATGGTACTGACGCTGATCCCGCTGGCGGTGGTCTCCATGATGGGCATTGACGGAGATTCCCTGTTTCAGTATCTCGGTCACATCATCCGCTTCTTTATCAACCGCCGAAGACTACATTTCAGGAGGATTGGCTATCACTATGACCCGGCGCGCCTCAAAAACCCCAAAAAAGTTAAAGCCAAAAAACAGCGGCGAGCTGCTTGAGTTCGTCCAGGATTATATTCCCGTGAAGGAAATCCACCATGGGATCATCGAGACAACGGACGGGCGGTATATCAGGATCCTTGAGATCGAGCCCATCAACTTCATGCTGCGCTCCGACGAAGAGCAGTACAACATCATCTCTTCTTTTGCCTCCTGGCTGAAGATCTCGCCTCAGCGGCTGCAGTTCAAGAGCTTCACCCGCAAGGCGGATTCGGACAAGCATATTCAGCTTCTCCGTCAGGAGCTGGAGCAGGAGGAAAACGAGGAATGCCGCCGCCAGGGCGAGGGCTATATCCGCTTTGTCCGCGATGTGGGCAACCGGGAGGCTCTGACCCGGCGCTTCTTCCTGATCTATCAGTTTGAGGAGCTGCGCCATGGCGACAGCGAAGATTTCGGTCAGGTCTACAGCATGATCCAGACCGTGGAGCAGAACGCCCGCACCTACTTCATGCAGTGCGGCAACTCTATTGTCCAGCCCAAGGATCCGGACGAGGCCACGGCAGAGATCCTGTATATGTTCTTCAACCGCAGCTCCTGTGTGGATGATCCCTTTTCTGCCCGGGTCAACCGTGTTGTAGTGGATACCATGGCCGCCCGGAACAGGATCATCGGTCTGGATTCCGTTCCCCATATCCGCATGACGAACTTCATCTCGCCCCGCGGTCTGGACTTCAGCCATAACAGCTATGTGATCATGGACGGCCTGTATTACTGCTTCCTGTATATCCGTGGGAACGGTTATCCCGGCACTGTGCGGGCGGGCTGGATGTCCTCGCTCATTAACGCCGGCGAGGGCATCGACATCGACGTCCACCTGCACCGGGAAAACCGCAGCAAGGCTATCGACAAGGTGGCCCAGCGCATCCGCCTCAACCGCACCAAGCTCAAAAGCATGCAGGACACCAGCACAGACTATGAGGAGCTCACCAACTCCATCCAGGCCGGCTACTTCATCAAGCAGGGCATCGCCAACTATAACGAGGACCTGTTTTACCTCTCGGTGTTCATCACCATCTCCGCCAAAAGCATCGACGAGCTGATGTGGCGCAAGCAGCAGATGGTGGACATGCTCAAATCCATGGATATGTACGTCAGTGATTGCCGCTTCCAGCAGGAGGCGGCTTTTTCCTCGGTCATGCCCTTCCTGAAGATCGACCCCAGGCTGGAGCGCAAGGCACGGCGGAATGTGCTCACCACCGGTGCTGCCTCCACGTACATGTTCACAAGCTTTGAGATGTCTGACGACGCGGGCGTACTGCTGGGCATCAACCGGCACAACAATTCGCTCTGCATCGTGGATCTTTTCAACACCAAGAAGAACAAGAACGCGAATCTGAACTTGCTGGGCACCAGCGGCGCCGGCAAAACCTTCACCATGCAGCTTCTGGCCCTGCGGATGCGGATGCGCGGCATCCAGTGCTTTATCCTCGCCCCGATCAAGGGACACGAATTCCGCCGCGCCTGCAAAAGGGTCGGCGGTGAGTTCATCAAGATCGCGCCGGGCTCTCCGCACTGCATCAACATCATGGAGATCCGCCACACCATTTCTCCGGAAATGGAACTCATTGATGAGCTGGACTACAGCGAAATGGACTCCATGCTGGCGCGAAAGATCCAACAGCTCATGACCTTCTTCTCTCTGCTGATCCCGGACATGAGCAACGAGGAGGAACAGATGCTGGATGAGGCTCTGATCCGCACCTATGCCAAGTTTGGCATCACCCATGATAACGACTCTCTGTACCGAAACCGGAATTGCTTTCCGCCGCAGATGAAGCCCATGCCCATCATCGGAGATCTGCACGCGGAGCTGCTGGACAATCCCCTGACCCAGCGGCTCGCGGTGATCATCAGCCGCTTTGTGACCGGCTCTGCCCAGAGCTTTAACCAGCAGACCAACGTAGACTTGACGAACAAGTACATTGTACTGGATCTCTCGGAGCTCAAGGGCAAGCTGCTGCCGGTGGGCATGTTCATCGCACTGGACTATGTGTGGGACACGGTGAAAGCCGACCGCACCAAGAAAAAGGCCATCATGATCGACGAGATCTGGCAGCTGATCGGCGCAAGCTCCAACCGCATGGCGGCGGAGTTTTGCCTCACGATCTTCAAAACGATCCGCGGTTTTGGCGGCGCTGCCATCTCTGCGACGCAGGATCTGTCGGACTTTTTCGGTCTGGAGGACGGCAAGTACGGACGAGCCATCATCAACAACTCCAAGAACAAGATCATTCTGAATCTGGAGCCGGATGAAGCCAAAACCGTACAGGAGGTGCTGAAGCTGACACGGACAGAGCTTCGCTCCATTACCCAGTTTGAGCGCGGCGAGGCCCTGGTCTGCTCCAACAGCAACAAGGTGCCGGTGGTCATCAAGGCCTCTCAGGAGGAGCAGGAGATGATCACCACCGACCGGGCCGAGCTGGAAGCCATTCTCCGGGAGAGGCAGAAAGAGAATACGCATTCCGAGCCAAATGCGTATTCTGACGGGAATACGTATTGCGCACAAAATACGCATTCCGAAGGGAGGTGATATATATTGCTTTTACAAGATGAAAGCTGCGTGATCAAGTGGCTGTCCCAGTATGGGGCGCTGCCCAAGACGCAGCTCATTCGCATGCTGCGCAAGCCGCCGGACACTGCGGAGAAAATCCTCAACAACCTCCGTCGGGCATCCCGCATCGAAAATGTGGGCGACGGCTATTACATCGGTCTGGATTCCCTGTGCCAGCCGGATCAGCGGGTCGTGCTGGCCGTTTGGGTGCTGCTCAAATTCATTGACTTTGTGGACCCGATGGCCCACTACCCCGCTGTATATCCCTCGCAGCTTTTCTTCCTCAAGGAGAACACCGGCTATGAGATCGTGGTGCTCTACGAAGGAGAGGGCAATCTTCTGCGTCTGCTGCAGCCGCAGGATGATCTGAAATACATCATCGTCCTGCCCCACATCAGCATGGCGGCGAAGCTGAAGCTGCCCAAGGCGCCATGTCTCTTTGCCACCATCGAGTTTCAGGGAAAGGACGAGCCCGAAATCTTATTTTATTCCGAGGAGGCGATCCAGAATGAAGTCACTCAACGCATTCCTGCAGGTTCTGAACAGTGCTGAGCAGAACATCAAGCATATGGCATCCGACGCCAAGATCGTCCGTCAGCTGACCGATTCCGGCCGCATGGATGAGGCCTACGCGGTCTCCCTGCGGCTGGCGAAATACGCCGAGCGCACAGCGCTTCAGGCAAGAGTGCTCCCGGTGAACACGAACCGCCCCATGGCCTTCCGGGAGGTAGAGGAGATCATGGAGAACAACATCCCGGTGGAAATAGAGTTTACCGCCGAGGGCTGGTTTCGGGTGTGTCTTCCGGCGCTTTTGCCCAAGAAGGAGTTCAACTCCCGCAATTATATCCGCGCCTATCTCTATCCCGCCCTGCAGCGCTTCTTCTCTGAACACGAGCCCGTGCGCTATGAGAATGCCGTGCTCATCTTCCGCCATGTGTATAACCGGGATCGCCCCGAGCGGCAGAAACGGGATCATGACAATATCGAGGTCAACACGGTCGCCGACGCCGTCGCGCTCTTCGTTCTGGCGGACGACAGCCCCGCCTTCTGCTCCCATTACTACTGCAGCGCCGAGGGGAATGCGGACTATACGCAGGTCTATGTGGTGCCCCGCGGGGACTTTCCCCAGTGGCTCCGTGTTGAGACGCTGATGGAGGATTCCTTAGGCCAGACATATGCCGTCTGAAGGGGCAAAAAGGAGCTGTAAAAACAGGGCCAAAACCAGGCTCCGATTTTTACAGCCGCGGTTTTCCCGGAAAAAGCCGATCAGATCTGGGCTTGCGGCAGCTGCAGAATCGGGTTTTAAGGCAAAGAGGGCATCTGTTATGCCTAAAACGCCTTTCGCCCGGGGAGGCCTGCCATGATCCTGTTTCGCCCCGGCAGTCATCTGGATTTTCTCGTCACCTTGCTCTCGATCGTGGGGGAATATCCGGTGCAGTCCGTCTCTCTTCTCGGCAACGAGCGCGTGATGAAAGCCCTGATCCACGACCTGGCCCTCCCCCAGTCCTTTCACAATTCGATCACAGGCGAAAAGTTCAGCGGCCGCATAATCAGCATCTCAGGCAAGTCACCGAACAAAACCATTCGCCTTTGCAAATCCGCCCTTCCCCTGCTCGCCTGGGCCGGGACTGGCCGTTACTATCTCTCCGCCTGGGGCAGGCAAGTCTTCTCAGGCAATCGCGCCCATGTGGAGCGCAATCATCGCGTGGCAGAGACCGTCGCCATGTTTCTCCGGGCAGGCATCGAGTGCAGGCCCTGGCGTCTCCCCTCTCTGCAGCTTCGGCAGCGGGAGGCGATCATCCGGGAGCCGAACGTATATCTCTCCAAGGATCTCAAGCAGATCGAGGAGGGCGAGCTGAACAAAACCAGATATACCCGCCTCACCGGCGCGCTGTTCTCCCTCGGCTCCTGTCTCGCCATTTACAATACCCGAAACGCCGTGATGCGATGGGTGGGTGACGGGGAATTCAAAACCCGGCACGATCTCATTCGGATCGGGCGGCTCAACGCCGAGGTGAACGATGTGGATTCCGCCGTGCTCTTTGGCCGCTCCTATGAGCTGGCGCTGAAGACGATCGAGGTGTCTGTCCCTAAAGGAAAACCGGAAAATCGATTTGACGGCGTGTATCGGCATATTTATTTTCTCCCGCTCAACGAATTCGGCATCCGTCAGACGGCGCTGCTCACGCTCCCAGACCGGAAGGAGCAGATCCTGGATCTGTTATTTGAGCCGGAGACCCGTTCCTACGGCAACGGCAGCTTTGAGTATGACGCCTATATCGACCGGACCCATGTTTTCTCTTTCCTGGACAGTGACATTGCCAGACTGATTCGCTTTGCCGCGGCGGCGGAAGATCGCCGGCGGCGCTTTGAGGTCGTCTGCTTTCCCGAGCAGCTGGACTTTCTGCGAAGCTGCTTGCCCGATCAGATCCACTACAAAACCATAGAGCTCTCCGCGCTGGAAGACGCGCTGGGAGTCAAAGCGAGGTGTTTGCTTGACAGATAAGAAAAAGCGCTTGCTCCTTATCCCCGTTTCTATACTGGCGCTGGCGGCGCTCGGCTATCTTGCCGGGCTCCTCGGGCAGCTGATGCAAAACTACGATCTCTGGCGAGAGTCCGGAGGTCTTACGGGCGAAGCGGCCATACAGAAGGCAAGTCTGAATCCCCTCATCTGCTATCCAATGCTGCTGACCCGCTACGGGCTCAAGAGCCTGCTGGGGATGCTGGCCATCGGCAGCGCGCTCGTTCTGTACATCCGCTTTCATGATCGCTTCGGCGGGAAGGAGCAGGATCCCCGAGGCTTTACGACCGCTAAGACCGGGATCTACGGCACGGCAAGCTGGATGACCGAGAATGAGATGAAAGAGATCCTGGAGATTTCCCCGATCGACAGAGCCGAGGGCACGATCCTCGGCGAGTATAAGGGCCGGGTCGTCTGTATGCCGAAGGACACCAGACTGAACCGGCACATCGCCATCTTCGGCGCGTCCGGCACGATGAAGTCCCGCGCGATCATCCGCAACGCTCTCTTTCAAAACATCAAGCGGGGTGAATCCGTGATCATCACAGACAGCAAGGGCGAGCTCTACGCCGATACCGCGCAGCTCTTTCGCAAAAACGGGTATGACGTGAAGGTCTTCAATCTGGTCAATCCTGAGCACGGCGACTCCTGGAACTGCATGTCAGACTTAAACGGCGACACGCTCATGGCCCAGGTGCTCACCAACGCCATCATTGGCAATACCAGCTCCGGCAAGGGCGATCATTTCTGGGACAACGGCGAAGGCAACCTTCTCAAAGCGCTGATCCTCTATGTGGATCAGGACAAGACCCGTTCTCCGGAGGAGAAACACCTCTCGGCCGTATACCGGATGTTGACCCAAAACACCGAAAAGCAGCTGACGACGATCTTTGAGCGCCTGCCCCTCAATCATCCGGCCCGCGCGCCGTATAATCTGTTCGCCCAGTCCAGCGACACGGTAAAATCCGGCATCATACTGGGTCTGGGCACAAGATTACAAGTTTTGCAGAACGAGGCCGTGGAGCGGATCACAAGTCAGTCTGACATTGACCTGACGGACCCCGCCCGGAAGAAATGCGCCTACTTTGTGGTGCTCAGCGACCAGGAGACAAGCATGGCTTTCCTGTCGTCCCTGTTTTTCACCTTCATGTTCATCAAGCTGACCCGTTACGCGGACGCACAGCCCGGCGGTCGCTGCGACGTGCCGGTCAATCTGATCCTGGATGAGTTCAACAACATCGGCAAGATCGGCGGCGCGGCGGACGGATCGGACTTTGCCCGCTCCCTCAGCGTGGTACGTTCCAGGGACATCAGGGTCATGCTGGCCATCCAAAGTCTCGGTCAGCTGCAGAACCGCTATCCCAATAATCTCTGGGCCGAGATCATCGGCAACTGCGATATTCAGCTCATGCTCGGCTGTACAGATGATGTGACAGCCGAGCATTTCTCTGCCCGCAGCGGGGACATGAGCGTGCTCATCAATTCCACCATGACCGTGCGGCAGACCATCGCGGTGGCCCAGCTCATTCCCCAATACCGGCAGACCGAGGGGCAGGGAAAAAGGCGGCTGCTCACCCCGGATGAGGTGCTGCGCATGCCGAACGACGAGCTTCTCTGCGTCATTCGCGGCTATAACCTGCTGAAGCTCAAAAAACTTGACTATACACGGCACGGTATGTCCCGGGAGATCGAACACATCTCCATCATGGACTATACGCCAAGCCCGATCCCATCGCCGCCTCCCCAGTATACCTCGCCGCCCAACGATCCGGTCACACAAGAAAAGCCCGCCAAGCGGCGGACCTTATACAGCTCGGCGAAACCGCCGGAAGAATTCTGACCATCGTTCACAAATAATTTGCAAACAAACGTTTTCAAATGCTTGCAGATGTGATATAATATCCTCAACAGAAAGGAGGGCTGCCCAATGGCTAATTCCCTTGTTCAGTTTCGTGTTGACGATATGACACGCCTGCAGGCTGCGAGCATTTGTGAGAGGCTCGGTATCGATCTTTCCACCGCGATGCGCATGTTTTTGAGCAGGATCGTGCAGGAAAACGGAATCCCCTTCAGCATGAAGCTGGAGAACGATCACGGAGCAAAAGCCGCGTTGGCGGCTATGAAAGAGGCCAGCCGAATTGCAGCTGAAAACGGGATCTCTGAAATGACTCTGGATGAAATCAACGAGGAAATCTCCGCCGCCAGATCGGCCATGGAGGGATAATCGTTGAAATACTATGCGGTCATTGATACGAATGTCCTTGTTTCAGCATTGTTGAAGTGGGATTCGGTCCCCGGAAATGTTCTTCAATTCACGATCACCGGTGTGGTTACTCCGGTATTGAATGAGGATATTCTCCGGGAATACCGTGAAGTCCTGCTCAGAAAGAAGTTCCACTTTCCCGAGAGCATCGTGGACGCGATCCTCGACAATCTTGCTGCACAGGCTGTTTTCATCAATGAGGAAAAGCTGGATGTCAATCTCCCCGATCCAAAAGATGTTGTATTCTATGAAGTCGTGATGGAGGAGAGGAAAAAGCAGGATGCTTTTCTCGTTACCGGAAATCTGAAGCACTTCCCTGTTGAGCGATTCATTGTGACTCCACGTCAGTTCCTGGATATTCTTCTCGGAAAGTAATAGCATTCAAACTACAGCGTCTGCCAATACGGCAGGCGCTATTTTTATGCCCATATTTCATAACAGGAGGTATTTTTCATGCCCGAAATCGAAGAAAGAAATATTAACTCCGAAGTCATCTCTCCCCAGACTGAGCCGGAAGTGGACTCTGAAGGCGCGTCTATTTTAAAAGCGCAGCCGGCCATTCCGAGCCAGTCTGACGCAGAGCCGGCCAGTGCCGGAAGAACGAATCCGCGCGTACTCCCGATCGATCTGAGACGCACGGTCCAGACCGACGAGGACAAGGCCCGCAGCGATCTGCTTGACCTGCTGGAATCCCAGCGCACCCGCCGCATCCTGACAGGGACCATTCAGGGCATTGAGGGCGGCCCGGACAACGGCGGCCGCTCTCTCGCAGTCATCTACCACGGGGAGTATAAGATCCTGATCCCCGCCGAAGAGGCCGTTATCCCTCCGGAGGACTATCGCGGACGGCCGCCCCAGGAGGTGCTGCATCAGCTGCTCACCCGCAGGCTCGGCGCCGAGGTAGATTACCTGGTCAAGGGCATCGACAGTGATGCCCGCATCGCTGTGGCCAGCCGGCTGGAGGCAATGCGCGCCAAACGTCGGGAGATGTATTACGCCACCGATCGCGAGGGCAATTACACAGTCCACGCCGACCTCTGTGCCGAAGCCCGCGTCGTATCGGTCATTCGTGCCGGTATCTTTGTGGATATCTTCGGTCTGGAGGTTTACATCCCGCTCAGTGAGCTGAGCTATCAGCGGATGATGGACGCCGCCTCCGCCTTCCAGCCCGGTCAGCGGATTCTGGTAAAGCTCCTGGAGGTCAATCGCGGCCGCGGCTATGAAGTCACCGTCACCGCCTCGGTCAAGCAGGCCGGAGAGAATCCCTTCGAGAAGGCCATTCGCAGATACTCGGTCGGCAATCGCTATGTGGGAACGGTCAGCATGGTCAGCACCGTGGGCGTCTTTGTGTCTCTGGACGGCGGCATCGACTGTCTCTGCAATTACCCCAAGCGCGGCAGACCGCCCAGAGGCTCCCGCGCCACAGTCAAGATCCTCGGCATCAACCAGGAGACGAATCGCATTTGGGGCGCCATCACCCACATCGCAACGCCGAGGTAGAGCGATGGCGGATATACAAGTGATCCCCCAGTCGGAAGAGGCGCAGCTTGCCGCAAACAGCGCTCGGATCCAAAAGGCCCGCAAGCTGATCACGGGACTTCTGAGACTTGACAAAGAGGAAAACGGCGCTCTGTCCGGATTTTATGAGGATTATTATCTTCAAATCGATTTCTCCGAAGCCCATCCCCTTTTGATGCTCAGTCTGGCAAAGCCCTTCTATGTGCCCATGAACATCAATATGTACCGGGCGCTCAACCGCGTGAATCTCAACAGTATTCTTGGCAGCCACACCGTCAACGGCGATGTCGGCTGCTATTCTTTTCGCCTGACGCAGTGGCTCTTTTCCGATCTTACAGCCGACCAGGTCCGCATGCTTCTGGATCGGGCTGTGGCCGAGACCGAAAAGGGCATCCGTACCATCTCACTCTAATCATTCTTTCAGGAGGACTCACCATGAATAAAACACAGCTTTTGGAAAAGAACATCCGCGCGCTCGTAAAAGACGGCAAGACTCTGGATCTGGAATACTTTGTGATCTTGGATGAGCTGAATTTCGCAGCCCTGCTGCAGGCTGTCCGTCACCATGCGGAAACCGTTTTTGCCTACCGCATCAACGCCGCGCAGGGTGCCGGGCGGGATTACCGCAGTCAGGAGCTCTTTTCCGGGCGCGCGACCCAGCTCTATTCCTGCCTCGCGCCTTTCTCCGATTCGGATATCGGCGTTGTCCGTACGCTGGAGCTCTGGCTGTTGGAGGATTTCAGTTTCGCTGTGGTTGCCAACATGCAGGTCATCCTCGGTGAAGGCGCGATCATGAGCGAATACAGGGTGGTCAAGACCTGTGAGTTCTCGGAGATCCATACGGAGATCCCGATCAACCTGACAGACTTTGCGAGAAATCTCAGGGACATGTGCCGGGATTACGAAAAAGCGGGGCTTCCCAGCTACGAGCTCTGAGGCGCCCGAATATGAAGATTCGACCTCCGCCCTCCCGCTCACGCGGTCCCCCTTTTCCTGGGTATCAGAACAACACAACTGATATAACAGGAGGTATCACTTGCAAATCAACAAAACTCTTTGGGGCAGAAAGCTGATCTCGCTTTTCTGCGCCATTCTTATTTTCAGCACTTTCATGATGCCGACCGCATTTGCCGATGACGTTCACATCGCCACCGCTTATCAGGAAATCATGTATTTCGAGAAGTATAACGACGGCGCATGGAGTGATCTCGGCACGCCGCCGCACACGGTCGTGGAGACCGGGCAGCCCGCCTACTGTCTGCAAATGAGCATGGACAGTCCCTACGGCGACGGCTATGACGCGACAGACGGCTCACAGTACTATAACCCGACGATCCTGAACGGTCTGAAGGCGATCCTTGCACACGGTTATCCCGCCTCTACTGGCGGCTTCAATGCCAACCAGGCGCAGTACGCCACCGCCAACGCCATCCGCTTCTTTCTCGCGGAAAACGGCATTCAAGAGATGCCCGCCTACTTACAGAGCACAAGCAACGCCCGTCCGAAGCCCGGCTATGAGGCGCTGTTCAACTGGTGCCTGGAGTTGTTGGAATATGGCCGCCACCCGGACACGAATCACTCCATCAGCTTTTCCACTTCCGAACTGACACTGGAGTCGCAGGATTACAGCTTCGTAGGCGATGTTCGTGTCACGACCTCAGGCCTGACCGGCGGCTATACGTTGGACTCGTCCGCATTTCCATCCGGCAGCAGCATCACCGGCTATACCGGGAACAGCGGTGACACCCTGCACATCTCCATTCCTGAAAAGTACGAGCAGTCCGCCTATACGCTTTCGGCATCCGGCGTTTACGACAGCACTGAGGCAGTGCTGTTTTTCTATGCTCCGACGACCTATGGCCAGCAGCGCGTAGTTACCTGCACCATCGACATGATGTGCACCTACGTGGATGCGAGCATGACGGTTCACACGCCAAAGGCGCCGGTTCGCACCGGAAGCATTGAGCTGAGCAAGGTGGACGAAGACGGCCATCCCGTGGAAGGCATCTCTTTTGGCCTATATGACAGCGGGAAGAATGAGATCACCAGCGGTGTGTCGGGCGGCAACGGGAAGATCCTGTTTTCGGACATTCCTCTGGGTGATTACTTCTACGCCGAGAAGGCCACGCTGCCCCACCTGGTACTTGACCCGACATTCTATTCAGTTTCCATCACTGAGGGTGGACAGACCGTTGCCAAGCAGGCCGTCAACAAATTCGTCCGCGGCAGCATTAAGGTGCTCAAAACCAGTACGCTCACCGGTCAGGCGCTCCCGGGCGTTCACTTTGTGCTCTATGACACCGCACGCAATGTGGTCGCCGAGGGCGATTCCGGCGCCGACGGTACGCTCATCTTTCAGGACATCCTCTATGGGGACTATATCCTCAAAGAGACCGCCACGGTCATTGATCACGTCCTGGACGAGACCGAGATCCCGGTCTCTATTACCGAGGACGGTCAGATCATCGAGATCTCCCGGGAAAACGATCCTGTCCGCGGTAGCCTGAAGATCGTGAAGAAAATCGGGCATGAGGAGCAGCCTCTGCCCGGCGCGGGCTTTCGCGTTCTCGCGGAGGACGGCAGCGTCGTAGCCGAGGGTGTGACGGATCAAAACGGCGAGCTGCTGTTTGAGGATCTGCTCTACGGTACCGGCTACAGCTATCAGGAGGTATCCGTGCCCAAGGGCTTCGTCCTGGATCAGAACGTCTACCCCCTCTCCATTACCGAGAACAAGGTAACTGTCACCAAGGAACACGAAAACTTCCGTCGCGAGGCTACGCTGCAGGTCCTCAAGCAGGATCATCAGGGCAACCCGCTCAGCGGCACGACCTTCCTGCTGGAGTACTCCTCGGATAACGGAAACACCTGGTCGCCCGTGAGCTATCGCGAGGCAGGCACCAACGTGAGCTTCGGCGGCTGCACCAGCGCGGGGCTGAGCTATGGTCAGCTCACTACCGGCGCTGACGGCCTTGCCGTGTTTACCGGGCTTCGCGCCGACGGCGAGATCCTCTACCGCCTGACCGAGACCGCCTGTCCGCCCGGGTACTCCCTGATGGGCGATCCGCTCTATGTGGGCACGCTGCCGGTCACTGTGAACGATCCCAACATTGCCGACGGAGAGACTGTGGACGGCACGACCTATACCTACAGCCTGTATGTCACCGCCACAGATAATCCGGTCTTCCGTCTGCCCGAGGCCGGCGGAAACGGTTTTTCCCTGCTCCCCTTCGCGCTGCTGCTTCTGGCGGCACCGCTCTTTGCCATCAAACTGAAAAAGGAGTCTTTGCATGAATAAACTGAAAAAAGCCCTCGCACTTATTCTGGCGCTCACTGTGATCTGCGCCCTTCCGATCACCGCCTCGGCCGCTCCTGTGGACGAGGCTACTATCGACACCAGCCGCACCGGGAATCTGGATCTGTACAAATACGATCTGACCTCCGCGGAGAAGGACGGGATCTGGGATTCCTCCTATGTCAGCACCGGCGTCAAGGACGAAAACGGCGTGGAGGCCGTGCTCGGCAACCCCGAGCGCGTCTCCCCGCTCAACGCCAACGGCAACGCTTACGGCTACGCCGTGAAGGGCGTGGAGTTTACGTATCTCAAGGTCGCCGACATCCGCACCTATACCGAGTCTGAAGAAGGCGTTGAGCATGTGGAGGTGCTTTATGGAATTCAGCCGACAGAAAACAACAACGCTTTTCTCGCAGCTCTCGGTCTGACGACGAGCGATCGCTATGCCCCGGCCGACGACACTGTCGACGGTCTGACCATGTATTACTACCGGTCGGGCAAGCTGATCGACGGCCTGCATGACGCTCTGGCAGCCAACTCCACCGTCACCAAGAATGCTCTGGAGAAATTCATCCATGACAACCACGGCATCGCCATGACCGAGACCGACGCCTACGGCCATACCTCCGCAAGCGATCTCCCCCTCGGTCTATACCTGCTGGTGGAGACCCGTGTTCCCGAAATGGTTGTGGATACCACCGATCCCTTCCTGGTCTCTCTTCCGATGACCAGCGTAACTGGCAATAATGCCGACGACGGCGGCGAGCGCTGGATCTATGACGTCACGCTCTATCCCAAAAACCTGACCGGTATCCCCAGTCTGGAAAAGACCCTGCGCGAAGCCCCGGATTTTCAGGCCCCTCCGGAGGAGATGGTGAAGCTGCGCAGCAGCACTTCCGTAAAGGCCCACGAGTATTCCCATACCGACACCGCCTCTGCAGGCGATCTGATCGACTATCAGATCATCTCCACCCTGCCCAGCATCACCTCCGCTTCCAGCTATCTGACCGACTATACCTTTGTGGATACCCTGAGCAAGGGCATCAGCTACCTGAAGGGCGATGTGGTGCTGGAGTTCTACAAAGATGAAGCATGCACCGACTGGATCACGACCTGGACCGAACCCAGCGACCGCTTCCTCGTGAGCTATAACACCGCCTCCAACGGCGACAGCGTGATGACCATCGAGATGACCGCCTCCGGCCTCAACGAGATCAACACCAGTAAGGCCGTCTATACCGGTTCCGAGATGGTCAACTCCGGCTACAGCGACTGCACCGTGCGCATCTCCTACCAGGCCCGGGTCAATTCCGATGGCTCCGTCGTCTACGGTGATCAGGGCAACGACAACGACGTCGTCCTGCAATGGAAGCGCAGCAACACCAGCTATTACGATACGCTGGTTGACGATTGCCACCTCTATGTGTTCGGCATTGACGTGACCAAGCAGTTTGCCGACGGCAAGGGCGACTTCTCCAAGGTGGAGTTCGTGGTTCACAACGACACCGACGATTACTACCTTGTGGCCTCCCTCAACAAGGATGAGGGCGTGTACTACGTCACCGGCCACACGGCTGAGGAAAAGGACGCTACCCACTTCATCCCGGTAGAAGCCGGCAAGCTGGTGATCAAGGGCGTGGAGGATGACAGCTACACCATGACCGAGGCCAAAACCAGCAACGGCTACACGCTGCTGAAAAACAGCATCAAGATCGTCATTACCAAGGGCGAGATCGAGAATCTCTGTGATATCTACGGCACCGACGCGCTGGGTCTTCTGCAGAACGATCCGCGCTATGCCAATGTGGATCCCGGAAGATATCACAACATGCCCCAGAAGCACCTGGAGCACCATCTTCTCTCCGCCTCCGCCACGGTAGATGAGAACGAGGTAACCATGACCAAGGACGGCGAATCCGACCACGCCTTTGTGCCCTTCACGATCGTCAACACCCGCGGCTTTGATCTGCCCCAGACCGGCGCTGCCGGGACCTGGATGTTCCCGGTCTTCGGCCTCACCGGACTGGCGCTCGCCATTCTCGGCATTGTGCTTCTCACGAAAAAGAAGGCTGTCAAAGACTAACTTATCCCCTGCGGGGAGGCATTCCTGCCTCCCCGCAGGCCTTTGGAGGATCGCATGACTCGAACAGTCAAAATCATCCTGTGCGCCCTCGCTGTGCTCATCGCCGCCGGCGTGACCCTCTATCCGCTCTTGAGCAACCGATATGCCGAAAAAACCAAGAGCCTCATTGAGACTCAGTATACCGAGGCGATCCAGCAGCTGGATGAATCCGAGCTGATCGCAGCCAGAGAAGCGGCGCACGAATACAACACCACACTGGTAAACGTCACGGACAAGGCCTTCTCCAAGGAGGCGCTCATCCGGGCGTCTGAGAGCTATGACACACTGCTCAACATCCGCGGCGACGGTCTGATGGGCTATGTGGAGATCCCGAAGATTTCCGTCAATCTTCCGATCTACCACGGGACCGGTGAGGATTCGCTCGGCCGGGGCATCGGGCATCTGCTGGGCTCTTCCCTGCCTGTCGGCGGCAGCGCCACCCACTGTATCCTCACCGGGCATTCGGGCCTCGCCAGAGAGAAGATGTTCTCCGATCTGGATCAGCTCGAAAAGGGCGATATCTTTTTTCTCCATGTTCTGAACGAGACTCTTGCCTACATGGTGCAGGACATGTATACCGTGCTGCCGGAGGACACGTCACATCTCATGATCGAAGGGCAGCACGACTACTGTACACTCATCACCTGCACCCCCTTCGGAGTCAATACCCACCGCCTGCTCATCCGCGGCGAGCGGGTGGAATATACCGCCGCGACTGAATTGGTAGAGAGTGCGGAATACACAGACGTCCCGGAGGCCGTCCCTTCCACCTGGACAGACGCCTATCTGCGCGGCCTGCTCTACGGCCTTCTCGCCGTTTCCGGCATTGGCGGCGGTCTTCTCCTGTATAAGCGCTGCCACAAGCCTAAACGGAGGCGCAGACATCGCGCCAGGCATTATGCCCCGATCCGCTGGCCATGGCGGAGAAAGCGAGGAAAGCATGAAGCGCGTTAAACTCTTTCTTCTGTTTCTGCTGATCATCGCCGCCGGTCTCAGCGCCTATATGGCCATGAAGCCCCTGGTATACAGCGTGCAGAAAACCCAGCAAATGAAAAAAGACTCCCGGACCTTCTATGAGGAGGCGGAAGTCATACAAAAGGAGGCCGAGGAGCAGCACATCCCCGTTCCCCACGAGGATCTGTTCCTGGCGATGCGGGAATATAACCGGCAGCTGTACGCCACCCGGCAGGTCAGTCTGAACGGCAGAGAGGCCTATCAGGCATCAGGCTTTGATCTGACCGCCTACGGGCTCGAGGACCAGGTTTTCGGCATCATCAAGATCCCGAAGATGGAACTGGAGATGCCGCTGTACCTGGGTGCCAGCGATGAAAACATGTCCAACGGTGCGGCAGTCCTGGCGCAGACCAGCATCCCCATCGGCGGCAGCAGCACAAACGCCGTCATTGCCGGGCACCGCTCATGGAACGGGTACAAATATTTTCTGGATATCGAGCTGCTGGAGCTCGGCGACGAGGTAACCATAACAAACATCTGGGAGACTCTCACCTATAAGGTCACAGAGATCAAGATCATCAATCCGAATGATATTCAGGCGATCTTGATCCAGCGGGATCGGGACATGGTCACGCTGCTCACCTGCCATCCCTACGGATCGGGAGGGAAATATCGCTACCTTGTTTTCTGTGAGCGGGCAGGCGAAACGGCGCCCACCGATGTGAGCGCCGCTTCGGTCTCATAATAGCTGTTTGTAATCTCCTCAACGACATAGAAAACGAGATAGTTTCCAACGATCAAATAGCGGTAACCCTTCGCAGCCAAGGCCAAATCCCTCGGGCGCGGGCAGCGTTGAGGCATCTCAGAAAGGCTGGAGATTTCTTCCGTGAGCTTATCAAAATAGCGAATCGCCGCTTCGTGGGAAAGCGTGTTCAGATACGCCACCAGTTCCTCAAGATCCTGCTCGGCAGCAGGAAAGATTTTCACTTTATACGCTGCCATGAATCCGCTCCCGCATCTGTTTGGCTACGGAAGAAAAGTCCTTCCCCTCGGCTCCGTCAGCAATTTGCTGTTCTGCAACGGCAAGCTTTCCGTAAAGATCGATCAAGGCCATCTGCCGCTCATACTCCTCCAGGTTCATAACAACCATATCGCCTGTTCCGTTTCTTGTAATAAACACGGGCTCTCTTGTCTGGCGGCAAAAATCCGAGATCTCGTTGGCGCTGTTTCTCAAATCTGAGATCGGACGAATACTGGGCATTGCTGCCACCTCCCTTCACGGCATTAGTTTAGCATTATTTTGAGTAAATAGCAATGTTTATTTTGCTAATTCCAATTTTAACGTTTTAGGAGGTTCCTATGAAAACGAAAACTCTGCAGCGTATTCTCTTTGCTTTTACGCTTCTCTTTGCCTTGACCTTCCTCTCCCCTCCCATGGCCCATGCCGACACGGACGGAACAGAGATCCAGGTCCTGCAGCCGGAGCGGCTCGAGATCCAGCTTGGCACCGCCTGGGCCGGCGTGGAGTTCCAGCTCCGGACTGACAGCGGGCTCTATCCCGATCCCATCCCGGTCGGTGAGGACGGCGTCCTCCGTCTGGAGATCGGCGGAAGCAGCAGCTACATCCTCTCCTGCATGGGACTTTCCAACGCGATTCCCATGGTGGAGCCGGAAAACTTCGGTGAGCTTGCAACTGTGGAGTTCCCCGATACAACTCCGGAAGCTGCTGAGAGCGACAATCCCGTACCACCTGAAGCCACGGAAGTCCCGACCGAAGAAACACCCGTCCCTGCTCAGGAGACGCCCCATCCGGTCAAAACCGTGGCCGGCATTCCGGTGAAGCATGTGATCTTTTTCGGCGTCGGCATCCTGATCTGCGTCACGGTCCTCGTCGGGTTGAAGCTTGCCGCTGTCAACCGCGAAGATGACGAAGATGAGGATTTTGACGATTATGACGAATAAGACTTCCTCAGACTGAGATGTGAACTTTTTTCTGTGGAAACCGCCGATTTTGTTTGTAATCTCAACAAATTCGTTGACTATTTCCCCTTTTCGCGGTATTATGAGCCTGTAAGGAGCTTGCGTCCAGGCTCTCGATACTTCGGAAGAGCTCCCGGAGTCAGACTTCTCCAGGTGGGAGAAGGAATCGTTACGGACGCATCATGACGTCCACAATGACGCAAGCGCCTGATTGATACAGCCGGAAGGCTGCCATATCGCTTACAGAGTCACGGACTGGGATCTGATCATTCCCGGTCCTGGCTCTGTTTGCATTTTGGCAGCCTTCCGGCTTTTTCATTTCTGCAAACGGAGGTTTTATGAATAGACAAAGCAAGAAAAGAAAGGGAATCAACTACAGCAAGCTGCGCTGTCCCTACTGCGGCAGCTCGGTGATTTATCGGTCGGCTGACGGGATCTACCGGGACAATCCGAAGCACACCATGCTCTACGTCTGCTCACGGTATCCGGCGTGCGACTCCTACGTGCGTGTCCACGCCGGCACGAAGATCCCCGTGGGGGAACTCGCCAATCAGCCTCTGCGGACGCTTCGGCGGCAGGCTCATCACTATTTCGATCAAATCTATCTTTCCGGTCTGATGAGCAAGCAGGAGGCGTATCTGTGGCTTGCTCAGATCACCTGCACGCCGCAAAGCCGCGCCCATATCGCATGCATGGGCGAATATAACTGCAGGATCATTATCGAGGAGAGTCGGAG
>CACYLY010000035.1 GCA_902775355.1 Oscillospiraceae bacterium | reverse complement strand
CTGCCCATGATCGCCGCCCACCGGGGCGGCGGCCTCAGCAACCCGGAGAACACCCTGATGGCCTACCGGGCCGCGGTGAACGAGTATGACATCCAGATCTGCGAGACGGATCTGTGGATGACCAGCGACGGGCACCTGGTGTACAGCCACGACGCCTCCATCAACCGCATGGCCTGCCCCGAGGGCGCGGAGCCGGTGCTCATCGCCGAGCACACGCTGGAGGAGCTGCGAGCCTACAACATGGGCTACAACTTTGTCGACCCCTTCAGCGGCGAGTTTCCCTATCGGGATCTCTCCGAAGAAAAGCAGCTGGAGCTGGGTCTGAAGATCATGGAATTCCCCGAGCTGCTGGAGGAGTTTTACGACACCAACAAGGACCTGCTCTTTATCGTGGAGATCAAGAACGAGGGCGAGCTGGGCTTTGAGGCCGCGAACATCATCGACCAGACCCTGACCGAGCGCTTCCCCGATTACAAAAACCGCCTGGTGGTGGGCACCTTCCATCCGGAGATTGAGATGGACCTGAAGAACAATCACCCCGGCCTTCTGCGGGGCGCCTCCACCGCCGGCGCCGCCCGCTTCGTCATCACCCAGATGCTGGGCGTGAACCTCTTCTTCCCCACGGATTTCGCCTGCCTGCAGATCCCCATGTCCTACAGTCTCAAGGGCGTGCATCTGGACCTGACCCGGCAGAGCTACATCGACCGGGCCCACCGGAAGAACATCGCCGTCCAGTACTGGACCATCAACGACGAGGACGACATGCGCTTTCTCATTGAGCACGGCGCGGACGCCATCATGACCGATGATCCCCAGCTCCTGCATCGGGTGCTGGAGGACTACCGGAGCTGAAGGGAACGGAGGCGGAACATGAAAGTCAAGTGGGAAGACGGTTTTGAGATCCGCGTCAGGGTCGAGGGGGGCTGCGCCCTTGTGTCCGCCAACCGGGCGGGGCTCCGGTCCCTGGCCGGGATTCTGCTGAGCCTGGCCCGGGAGCCGGAGCCGGGAGCTCACATCCACCTGGACACGTACAACTCCCTGGAGGACGGCTCCGACGAGCTGATCCTGGAAAAGACGGACTGATTCAGTCGGAGGAGAAAGAAATGGAGATCATCAAGAGGCTGCCCATCGCCACCAGCAGCGAAGACAAGGGGATCACCGTGCTCTGCGGCGACATCTCGGAGCTGAAAACACCCATCGACGTGATGACCGTGTCCGCCTTTCTGCGAAATTACGAGCCGGTTCCCCGGACCATGATCGGCGGACTGTACAACGCGGGCGTCTCCGTTCGGGAGCTGTCCCGCCGCCCGGCCATCGACCTGCGGGACTTCTGCAACATCTGGCTGTCCGAGGAGATCCCCTCGCCCAGTCTGCCCATCAAGCGGATCGGCTGCATCGAGCTGCTGGCTCTGGATCAGCTGCCCCCCGCCGGGCAGGAGGACGAGCACAGCCTGCTGAACGCCATCAAGTCCTATTTCAGCATGCTGGACATCGCCGCCAACGCCGGCGCCGGCATCGAGACCCTGGGGCTGCCCATGCTGGGAACGGGCAGCCAGAACATTTCCGACAATCTGGTGATGATCCCGATCATCAACGAGAGCATCCGCTTTCTGGAGCGGAACGAGAGCGTCCGGGAAGTCTATCTCTTCTCCCGGCGCTATGAGAAGGCAAAAAAGATTGCGGACCAGCTGGACCGCTCCTATTCCATCCTCCGGGACTCCATGGCTCCCGCCGCCATCGACCAGCGGCGGAAGGATCGGCCGCTGGTGTTCATCAGCTATTCCAGCCCGGACAGAAACGTGGCGGACAATCTGTGCGCAAAGCTGGAGGCCAGGGGCCTGCGGGTCTGGTACGCCCCCAGGAACGTGGACAAGCCGGATTACGCCACGGCCATCGTGAACGCCATCTCCCGCTGCACCCACTTTGCCGTGATCATCAGCCGGAGCAGCCTGGCCTCCGAGCATGTGCTCAATGAGATCGACCTGGCTTTTCAGGAGACGAAGCGGGGCATCCGCTTTTATCCCCTGAAGCTGGACCAGGAGACCCTGGGGCCCGCTTTCAAATACTATCTGTCCCGGCAGCACTGGATGGACGCCAGCTTCCCTCCCCTGGAGGAGAGGCTGGGGGAGTTTGTCGGAAAGGTCCTGAAGGAGCTGGACGACTGACCCGGTTCCGATAAAGATTTGGGAGGATCAGATATGTTGGAAGACCAATACCGCCAGCTGATGCAGGCCGCGGAAGAGCAGGCCTGGATGAGCGTCGCCGTCCGGGAAACCGAGGCGCCGATCCGCGCTCTCGGCATCCCCTGGGAGCGGACCGTCACCGCCTTCAACATGCGCAAGCCGAAGCTGACCCTGGCGAAAGACGATCTGCGGGACCCGGAGATCCTGGACGCGCTGCGGCGCTGCAGGCTGGTGGGCTGCTATGTTTTTGTCCCGCTGGACGACTACGCTTTTCTCTCCGCCTTCTCCCGGATGCAGGACCTGGTCCTTCTTCATGCCGGCGCTGTGAAGGATCTCTCTTTTTTGCGGCACATGCCGGAGCTCTTCCTCTTTTACCTGACCGAGGCGGACATCCCGGATCTGGAGCCTCTGATTTCCATCTGCAACGAGGGCCGCAGCGGCCCCGGCAAGTGCTTCGGCTTCCGGAACTGCCGCGTGGCGGACACCTCCGCCCTGCGGGACATCCGCTTTTTCCTCTCGGAGCTGCTGATCTGGCCGGCGGAGGGAGACTCCCGGGAGCGCTGGGACCTGACGCGCGCGAGCGTTTTTCGCTTTTATGCCAATCGAGACGCCTGACCGGGAAACGGCAAGCGCTCTTCGAAGAACCTGTAACTCTGGAGGAGAACAAGCCATGAACCATATCGCCTTTTGCGGAGCGGACTGCGCCGTCTGCCCCGATTTCCTCTCCGGCAAATGCCCCAACTGCCGCAAGTCTCCCCAGCCCGGGGGAGACGCCTGCAGGCCCGCGGCCTGCTGCTTGAAAAAGGGCCTGCTCTGCTGCGGGGACTGTGAGAGCTTCCCCTGCGCCGACATGGCGGACTTTTACGCCGAGTCCGAGGGACACCGCCAGGCCTTGGCGCGGATGGAGAAGGTCGCGGGGCTGCGCTATGTGACCCTGCGGCAGCGCCCCGCGCTCCGGGAGCGCGCCGCCGGCTGGTTCCACAGCAAGTGGGGCGTGCCGGAGGAGGCCTATCTGGAATGCATGGACGCCTATCTGGCCGGCGAGACCGAGTACGGCTGGTACCTCTGCCTGGACGGGGAGCGGATCGTGGGCGGCCTGGGCGTCATCGAAAACGACTTCCACGACCGGAAGGATCTGGCGCCCAATGTCTGCGCCGTCTACACCGAGGAGGACTGGCGGGGCCTGGGCGTGGCCGGGCGGCTCCTCAAGCTGGCGGTGGAGGATCTGCGGCGGCACGGCATAAGTCCGGTCTATCTGGTGACGGACCACACCGGCTACTACGAGCAGTACGGCTGGGAATTCCTCTGCCTGGTCCAGGGGGACGGGGAACCGGACCTGACCAGGATGTACATTCACCGCTGATGGAAGCCCGGTATCGCAAAGCCGTCCCGGCGGACCGGGAGAGGATCAACGCCCTGTTTCTGGAGATGCTGCGCAGCATCTACCGTACCGATCCGGTCCGGGGCTATGGCGAACATGACCTGGACCGCTTCTTCGACCGCGGGGAGGACTGGATCTGCCTGGCGGAGGAAGAGGGCGAAGTCACGGCCTTCCTCTCCATCGAGGTCCACCGGGAGAGGCCGGATTATCTCTACCTGGACGACCTGTCCGTGACGGAAGCCAGCCGGAGCCGGGGCATCGGCTCCCGGTTGATCCGAATCGCGGAGGACTATGCCCGCGAGCTGGGCGTCCCGGTGCTGGTCCTTCACGTGGAGCGGGAGAACGCCGGCGCCCGCCGGCTGTATGAGCGGCTGGGCTACGTCCCCCACGGGGCGGACGGGACCAGGATACGCATGATCAAAAGGGTTGGTGAAGAATAGACATGGATTATATCAAGAGCATACGCCCCAGGCTGGGCCATCAGAAGATCCTGCTCAACTGTGCGGGAGCCGTCATTGAACAGGACGGGAAGATCCTGCTCCAGCGCCGCAGCGACAACGGCGGATGGGGCCTCCCCGGCGGGCTGCTGGAGCTGGAGGAGACCTATGCCCAGGCCGCCATCCGGGAAGTGCGGGAAGAGACGGGCCTGGACTGCCGGCTCACCGCTTTTCTGGGGCTTTACCACAACTATGACATGATGTGGTCCAACGGGGACCGGGCCCACACCCTGGGGGCCATCTACACGGCGGAGATCGTGGGCGGCGCCCTGCGGACGGACGAGGAGTCCCTGGAGCTGCGCTTCTTCTCCCGGGAGGAGCTGCCGGCGCTCTGCTTCGAGGACCACCGGGCCGCCGTGGCGGATTACTACGCCGGACTCCGCTTCCCCCTGCTGCGGGAGAACGAGCCGGAAGCGGGAGGAGAAGAGCCATGATTACCGAAGTCTTCGATCCCCACTCCCCCGCCCTTATCTCCCCGGAGCAGGCCGTGCCCCCGGAGGAGCTGGCCCTGGCGGAGCAGTTCGAGCTGCCGACCTTCATTCTCTTCTTTTCCAACACTTTGCTGGAGCTTCTGGCGGAGAGCGGCCGCATTGAGCCCCTGCACCCCCGGCTGACCATCGGCTCCGCCGCCGGGCGCGCGCCCATCTACCGCATCCCCGGCACCCGGATCGGCGTGGCCCTCTCCGGCATCGGCGCCCCCGCGGCGGCAGGGGTGGTGGAGGAGCTGCGGGTGCAGTTTCACACGAAAAGCTTTCTGGTCTTCGGCTCCTGCGGAGCTCTCACCGAGATCCCGCCCGGCAGGCTGATCCTGCCCACGGAAGCCCGGCGGGACGAGGGCACCAGCTACCATTACGCCCCGGCGGCGGCCTACATCTCCATCCCCAAGGCACAAAAGCTGGCCCGGATCTTTGACGAGCTGGGGGTGGACTACGTGGAGGGCCGCACCTGGACCACCGACGCCTTCTACCGGGAAACTGAGAACAATCTGCGCCGCCGGGTGGCGGAGGGCTGCGTCTGCGTGGAGATGGAGTGCAGCGCCCTGCAGGCGGTCTGCGACTTCCGGGGGCTGGACTTCTACCCCTTCTTCTACAGCGCGGACTCCCTCCACGGCGCCTGGTCCAGGCGGATCCTGGGCGCCATGGAGAAGGACAGCCGCCTGCTGTACTTTGATCTGGCCGCCGCCGTGGCCCGGCGGCTGGCATCGTACCCGCCCGAGAGGCCCGACGACGCCCCTTGAGGGAAAGGAGCAGCCCATGAACGAACAGAAAACCCGGATCTTTATCAGCTATTCGCACCAGGAGCGCCAGCTTTGCGAACATATTGCCTCCTGTTTTCCCGAGGAGAGCTTCTCCGTCTGGTTCGACCGGGGGCTCCGCCCCGGGGAGGTCTACCGCAAGCGCATCGCCCAGGTCATCAAGGATACGGATTATTTTCTCATCCTGATCTCCCCCGCCTCGGTGTGCTCCGAATGGGTGCTGGACGAGCTGGAATACGCCAAAAAGCTGCACAAGCGCATCCTCCCCATCTGGGCGGCGGAGACGGAGCTCCCTATGGATCTGGATATGATCCTGCAGCGCTATCACAGTCTCTTCTGGCATCTGCGCGCCAGCGACGAGCAGTTTCGCGCAAGCCTTCTCCAGGTCTTCGCAGGGCAGGAGCAGGAGACGGCCGGAGCGGTCCTGGGCTACGGCAACGAGTTTTCGGAGAGCGAGAACCTGCAGATGCGGGAGCTGCTGGCCCGGGAGCAGCAGGGCAGCTTCGCCCTCTGCTATCAGCCGGAGAACGCCTGCCTTCTGGGCATGGCCCGGCTCTTCGGCGGCGTCTGCCCCACGGACAGGGAAAGGGCCGCTTTCTACTTCCGCGTGGCCGAATACGGCGGCAGTCTGGACGGGAGCTATTTCCTGCTGCACATGCAGTTGGAGGACCGCAAGGAGGCCACCTGGGACGAGCCGGACGAGGCTTTCTGTCGGCCCATTGTGGACAGGATCCGGGAGCTGGCGGAGGCCGGCTCCGTCCACGCCAGGCTCTGCATGGGCAATCTCTACTGGTACGGGAAATACGGCTGCCCCGCCGATCCGGTGAAGAGCGCCGCCTTTTACGAGGACTGCGCCCGCAAGGGGAACGCCCGGGCCCAGTACCTGATGGCCGCCAACTACTATTACGGCGACGGCGTGCCCCAGGACTACGTTCTGGCGCGGATGTACGCCAATCTGGCCCTGGAGCAGAAGTATCTGAAGAGCTGGCGCCGCCTGGGCAAGTTCTACCGGGACGGGAAGGCCCTGCCCCAGGACTACGCCAAGGCCCGGGAATGCTATGAAAAGGGCGCCCAGATGGGCGACTACAACTGCTTCAACAAGGTGGGCGACATGCTCTACTACGGCTGGGGCTTCCCTGTGGATTACGAGGGCGCCGTGGCCTGCTACCGGCAGGCGGAGCAGGCACCGGCCAAGGGGCAGCGCTACTGCCTGCAGAAGGCGAAGCTGGCCCTGGGCCGCTGCAGCGAGCTGGGCCACGGCGTCCCTCAGGACGCGAAGCTGGCCGCCGAGAAATATCTCGAGGGCTACCGCTACGGCAGCCAGGACTGCAAGGAAGCCTTCCTGCGGCTCGGCAGGTTAGGCTGAGAGGAGGAAGCATGGCAAAAGTCAAACTCACCGTCACCGAGAGCCGCTGCCGGGACGGCAGCTGTAAGGCCGGCGACGAATATATCGTGGAGGGGCTCTGTCCCCCGCTGTGTCACGAGCTCTGGAGCTGCATCTATCCCCAGGTCTTCGCGCTGCTCAACGGCGCGGAGCTGGATCACGGGGAGACCCGGGCCGCCTGCTTTGACGCCGCCTGTCCCGACGGGGGGCGGGTGAAGATCCACGGGGAACGATTGGAGGAGGAAGGATGAAAAACAGAAAAGGAAGCATCACGGCCTGTCTGCTGGGCGGCGCCCTGGGGGACGCCCTGGGCTACGAGGTGGAGTTCAGCTCCTGGCCCGCCATTCAGGCCCGTTTCGGAAAAAACGGCATCCGGCAGCTGTCTTTGGAGGATGGCAAGGCCCGCTTCTCCGACGACACCCAGATGACGCTCTTCACCGCCGAAGGCCTGTGTCTGGCCGCGGACCGGGGAGAGGAAGCGGTGACCGGCATCCACCAAGCCTATCTCTGCTGGCTGCAGACTCAGGGCTATCCGTCGAACACGCCCTACGCTCCGCTGAGCGCCCTGCTGCCCCTGCCGGAGCTGAACCGGCTCCGGGCGCCGGGCAACACCTGTCTCAGCGCCCTCTGCTCCGGGAGCATGGGGACCCTGGAGCGGCCCATCAACCACAGCAAGGGCTGCGGCGGTGTGATGCGCACGGCCCCCTGCGGTCTGGTGCGCCGGGAAGGCCGGCGGGGCGAGCCCTTCGGCGACCCGCTCCTGCTGGGCGCCGGGGCCGCCGCCGTCACCCACGGCCATCCCCTAGGCTGGATCCCGGCGGGGATGCTGGCCGATCTGACGGACCGCTGCGTATACGGCTCCTACTCCTCCCTGCGTCAGCTTGCGGAGGACTCTCTGGCCGCCACGGTCCGGGCCTTTGCCGACCATGAAGAGATCGTGCCCTTTGAAGCGCTGATCCGCCGGGCCATGGCGCTGGCGGAGCGGCCTGTGGAGAAGGCCCGCGAGACCGCCGAGGTGGACGAGCCCGCCATCCGCTCCCTGGGTCAGGGCTGGGTAGGCGAGGAGGCTCTGGCCATCGCGCTCTACGCCGCCCTGCGCTACGATGGGGACCTGAAGGCCGCCCTCATCGCCGCGGTGAACCACGGGGGCGACAGCGACTCCACCGGCGCCATCTGCGGCAACATCCTAGGCGCCTGGCTGGGCATGGACGCCATCCCCGCCGACTGGGCTGGGCAGCTGGAGCTGCGGCAGGAGATCGAGGATCTAGCCGCCCGGCTGGAACGGCTCACAGAATAACAGGAAAGAAAAACGCTTCCGCCGGGAGCGTTTTTCTTATGCTTGCCAATCCGGGTTTCGGCGATTATAATGGGGAAAAAGAGGGATCATCATTTCCGAAAGGACGCCGCCATGCAGAAAGACGACAAGCTGCAAGCCCTGATCCGGGCTTTTGTCCCCGGGGCGGCCCTTCTCATGTGCGCGGAGGGCCTGCTGGACTCCCGCGCTACCGTTCTATACGCGATCTGCGCCGTTCCCGCTCTCGGCGCGCTGCATTGGATGCTGCTTCGCCGCGGGCTGCTGCGGCGGGGAGACCTCCTGCTGCTGCTGGCCTTTCCCCTCTTCGCCTGGATATCCTGCCTGCACGCCTATGGCCTGACGCTGCGGTTTTTCCTGTCCAAGTTCCTGTGCGTCTGGTGCCTGCTGACGGCGGTGTACTGCGCGGCTCTCACCGATCCGGACCGGGAAAGGCTGGCGGAACGCTTCGCCTGTTTTTCCGTGGCCGGCCTTTCCGCTCTGCAGCTGACGGCTCTGGTCTCCGCAAGTCTCTCCCTGCTGTCGGACCCGCCGGCCCACAACATGATCTGGGGCTGTTTTCTCCGGGGCCGGCTGACGGCTCTGGGCAACGCCAACTATCTGGGCTTTTCCGCGGCGGCGCTGCTGCTGCTCTCGGTCTTCGGGCTGCTGGAGGCCCCCCGGGGCAGGCGGGCCCTCTATGGGACGGGCGCGGTGCTGGGCTGGTTCAGCCTGGGTCTGAGCAACTGCCGCACGGGGATCCTGGGCGTGTCCCTGGCGCTGGGGCTGCTGGTCTTTGCGGCGCTCTGCCGCGGATCGGCGCGCAGGCGGCTCCTCCCGGGCGTTCTCCTGGGTCTGCTGGCGGCGGGCACCGCCGTGGGGCTGCTGCTTTTGCCCCTGCCTGTTTACCGGCTCCTCCTGGGCCTGCCCGCCAGGCTGCTGCACCATCCCGTTCTGGCGGAGAACCTGAAAGCCCTGGAGCTGCGCCGCTTTACGGAGCACTACGCCACCCTGTCCGACCGGACGCTGATCTGGCGGCGCTGTCTCAGCGAGGTGTTCCGCACGCCCAGACGGGCTCTGCTGGGGGTTTCCTCCGTGGATTGGGGCGTGATCCCCTCCGTCTATTCGGGGCATCACGAGATCCTCAGTCCCCACGCCCACAACGAGCTGCTGGAGATCCTGCATCGCTTCGGGCTCATCGGCCTGGGGATCTGGCTGGCGCTGCTGGCGCTCTGGTGCGTCCGGGGCCTGCGGCTGCTGCTGGACTCTGAACAGCGGCTCTCGCTGCGCTTTCTCGCCGCCGCGGCGGCGGGGATCCTGGCCATGGGCATTACCGAGCCCCTGCCCTATTTCCCCTCGGGAACGGCCAGTCTGGCTCTCCCCTTTTTCCTGATCTGTGGCTTTGTCATGCGCGAAAGGAGGCGGGAAGAATGAACAATTGGCTGAAGGCCGCGGCGCTCTGCGCCGGGGCGCTGCTGTTTCTCTGCGGCCTGTTTATGGGCCGGGGCCTGGAAAAGCGGGATGCCGCCCGGGCTCTCGCCGCCGAGACCGGCGCTCTCCCCGCCGGCGAGACCGCGCCCTTTTCCGGGGCGGTACCGCTGATCCCCGGCACCGAGCCGGAGATGCTCTCCCCCGCCTACTGGACCCGGGGAGAAGACCGGCTGCTTTTCAGCGCCGAGGAGATCTCCGCCTTCAACGAGAACAATCCCCCCTTCGTCAGTTTTCGCTCCCCCCGGGACGGTCTGGAGCATTTTCTCTACTTCTACGATCTGCCGGAGACTATCTCCGGCGAGGATCTGCATACGCTGATGGAGCAGGCCCTTCCCGCCGACTTTTTTGAAAAGCGGGCGGTCTATATGAACGGCAGTCCCCTCACCCCCGCTTACCGGGAGGCCCTGGAGGCCGCCCGGGACCTGGAGGGCATCCCCGAGACGGTGCAGCCCCGTTACGCGCTCTGTGTGCGCCGGACCCAGGCCATGCTGCTGCCCGCGGCGGATTTCGCCGCCCCCACGGCGGAGGAGCGCTACTGCAACGAGCTGGTCAGCGCGGAGCTGCTGCCCTTCACCGGGGCCGTGCTGTTGCACGAGAGTCGGGACGGGGCCTGGAGCTATGCCCTCTGCGGCTCCTTCTGCGGCTGGCTGCCTATGGAGGATCTGGCCCTCTGCCCGGACCGGGAGAGCTGGCTGGAGGCGCTGCGGCCCCAGGCCTTCCTGGTGGTCACTGGCAGCGAGATCGTGCTGGAGCAGACGGCGGAGCCCGGCTGCCACGGCGGAGAAGTGCTGCCCATGGGCACCAGGCTGGCTCTGATCGAGGATCGGCCCGCGCAGATCGACGGGCGGGAGGGCCTGGGCTCCTGGGCGGTGCGGCTGCCCTGCCGGGCGGCGGACGGCAGCCTTGCCTGGGAGCAGGCGCTGATCCCCGTCTCCCGGGACGTGCACGAGGGCTGGCTGCCCATGAGCTCCCACGCGGTGATCCGCCAGGGCTTCAAGTTCCTGGGCCGGGTCTACGGCTGGGGCGGAAGTCTGGATTCCAACGACTGCTCCGGTATGATCCGGCAGATCTACGGCTGCTTCGGTCTGGAGCTGCCCCGCAATGCCCTGGCCATCGCCAAGCTCCAGGACCTGGGGTGCTTGGCCTGCCGGCACATGAGCAGGGACAAGAAGCTGGAGCTGCTGGCCCGGATCCCCGCAGGTAACCTGCTGTATATGGACGGGCACCTGATGCTCTATCTGGGCATGGACGGGGGCAAGCCCTATGTGCTCAGCTCCTGCGCGACTTACCGGGAGCCCGCGGGGGGCGCGCCGGAGATCCGGGAGAGCTACTGCGTATTCGTCTCCGGACTGGATCTGCTGCGCAGCAGCGGAAAAACCTGGCTGGAAGATCTGTCTTACCTCCAATGGAGAGACTTTTGATAAGCCCGGCATTCCGGGATAAACAGAGAAGGAGAAGAGAACTATGAAAAACCATCGTGATCTGGGCGAGCTGACCCGCTCCGTTCTGGAACAGAACTGGAAGCTGGAGCGGGAGGACCTGGGCGAGGACGCCCATCTGGCCAAAAGCGGCATGGCCTTTGACACGGAGGCCTGGACGATCCCCGGCCTGGGCCATCTTTGCGTCATGCGGATGAAGGCCTTCCTGGGACTTATGAAGATGGAGACGGTGGTGCTCTCCGTCACCGGACGGGACCTGCCCCTGCTGAATCTGGACTGGGTCAGCGCCGCCGGCAAGGAGACCCAGATCGCCGAGCTCTACGACACCCAGCTCCAGCCCTTCCCGGCGGAAAAGCTGGCGATCTTCCAGGCCCTGAAGGACCGGGACGGGGATCTGCCGGAGCCCCCCGCCGCCGGCGAGCACTGGTATGACGCCATCCTCTACCCCTGCTCCTATCACAAGGCGGGCCGGAAGCTGAGCGAGCGCTTCAACGCCGCCGCCGAGGGCTATCTGCGCGCTTTCGCCGCCATGATCCCGGAAGCCCCCGAATGTGACGGGGCGGAAAAGGGAGCGAAGGTCCGCGCCTTCGCCGAGACCCTCGTGGAAAAGGGCGGCCCGGCGGTGGACACGGTGACGAAGCTCTTCGGCGCCGAGACCGCCCGGCGGCTGATCCTGGGCCACATGTACGGCGTGCGCGATTGATACGAGATGACCCGCAAACGAACGCGCCTGTGTCTGCGCAGGCTGCTGCCCCTGCTGCTGTTGTTGGGGCTGCTGCTGAGCGCCTGCTCCGCGCCGGGACTCCCGCAGCCCAAGGTACCGGCTCTCACGCCCGAACCCACCCCCGAGCCTACGCCGGAACCTACGCCCGAGCCTACGCCCGAACCGACCCCTGAGCCTACGCCCGAGCCTACGCCCAAACCGACGCCGGAGCCTACGCCGGAGCCCACGCCCGAACCGACGCCCGAGCCGACCCCTGAGCCCACGCCGGCTCCCACCGAGTGGGTGCTTTCGGACGAGAGCCCGGAGGAGATCCTGGCCCTGGCGGAGATCCCCGGCCTGCGCCGGGTGGACGGCGGCAGCAGCCGGGAATACGAGGCTCTTGCGCGGCTGTGGGAGCTGCGGCCGGACTGCGAGATCTTCTGGCAGGTCCCCCTGCAGGGGCGGATGCTCCCCCATGACACCGAGGCGCTGACGCTCACTTCCACGGAGGGGCTGGAGGAGGCTCTGGCCGGTCTCCCCTGCCTGAAGTCGGTGGATCTGACCGCCTGCCGGCCGGAGATCCCGGTAATGGACCGGCTCTATACGCGCTATCCACGGGTGGAATTCCTCTGGACCTTCACCGTGGGCCAGGAGGGACACCGGCAGTGGGAGATCCGCAGCGACTGTGTCTGTTTCTCTTCTCTCTGGACCGGAGATGAGCGCTACCGCTACACCGAGGAGGACTACTATCCCCTGCTGCGCTTCTGCCGCCATCTGCGGGCTTTGGACCTGGGCCACAGCGATATCAAGGACCTGAGCCTCATCGGGGAACTGACCGAGCTGCAGGCGCTGATCCTGGCGGACAATCCCCGCATCACGGACATCTCGCCTCTGGCCAATCTCCACGAGCTGGTGTATCTGGAACTGTTCATGGACTTCCACATCGAGGACTTCTCCTGTCTGTATCAGATGCCGAAGATGATCGACCTGAACCTGTCCTACTGCGAGAATCTGGACGACGTGGGCTTTATCGACACGATGCCCGATTTTCAGAACGGCTGGTTCCGCAACAGCAAGGTGACCTGGGACATGGTCCGGGACTATTATGCCAAGGGCATGCACTTTGTGGTGGGTTCGCCGGAGGATTATTCCGCCGTGCTGTACGGCTGGCGGGACTATCCGCGGTCCGTCGCCATTCGGCACGCCTTCCACAACTGGAAGGACGTGGTGGAATTCCGCTCCTGGGACGATATTGTCTATCGCTGAATCACATGGAAAACGCCAATCGACGCGGCCCCTTTCGGAAAACCGAAAGGGGCCGCGTCATTTCTGTTCGTATGTACTTGTTCAGCGCCGCCGTCGACCGAGCGGGTGCGTGATCCGCGGCGCGATGAAGGCATCGCGCCCTACGCGCGCCGTCCGTCCCCCGCCCGTAGCGCCGAGCATCGCTCGGCGGCTTCTCGTCTTGGCGTCCCACACGGATTTCGCCGACCAATGGTCGGCGCTACGGGGGACCTCCCGCCGATCCGCGCCGATGCGTCCTTTTCTCTTCTTCGATCAGTCCAGAACGCTCCTGGCGACCATCTTCAAGATCTGGCTGGAGGTCTCCAGGTCGAAATAGAACTCGTCCCGGGTCCAGTAAGCGTAGAGGGTCTGCCCCTCCTCCGTGCCAAGCTGGCCGCAGGGCTTGCCGTCGACGTCGATAATCTGCTCTCCGCCGCCCTGCCGCTCGGTATAATAGCCCCGGAAGCGGAAGCCCGTCAGCTTCGGGGGTTCCACGCTCTCCTCGAGCTCCCCGTTCAGGGCGGTGACGCTGCTCTCCGGCAGCAGCTCCTCCCCCGGCGTCAACTCCCCGCTGCCGTCGCTGAAATACGCCCGGTCCTCGGTCAGGTCATACATGCCGGTGCGCCCGTCCTCCAGGCGCAGGCAGGGCACATAGTCCCGCACCGGCACCCCGTCCTGCCAGATGCGGCAGACGTAGATGCGCAGATCGTAGCGGCCCAGGATGTCATGGGTGCCGGCGATGGTCCGGTCCATGTGCTGGCGGGAGAAAAGGAACAGGTGCTGCTCCACCGGCTCCGTAAAATCCCAGGTCACCCGGCCGTTGCGCATGTCCTTGTAGAAATAGTCCTCGGGCTCCAGCCAGGCGATCGTGCGCAGCGCCGAATCCTTGGTCTGACTGTAGCGCACGCCGGTGGCGGTGTAGAAATGGGCTTCGTTGCCCTGGCCCTGATGATAGCCCACCTCCACATACATGTGCCTGTCCCGGTCGAAGCAGCCGAAAAACCAGGTGTCCTTCACCCTGAAGCCGGTGGTGCACTCAAAATCCAGATAAAAACCGGTCTGGTTGGTGGGGGCGATCCCCGTGTCGATATAGGTCTCGGATTCCCTGGTGGAATTGCTGCAGGCGGCGTAGTCCAGCAGCTGATAGCCATCCGGCAGCGGATCGTTCTTCAGCCGGATCTCCGTGCGGATCTCCGGGGTGGGCGTGGGCTCCGGCGTGGGCTCCGGGGTCGGCTCGGGCGTAGGCTCGGGGGTCGGCTCGGGCGTAGGCTCCGGGGTGGGCTCGGGCGTGGGCTCCGGCGTGGGTTCCGGCGTGGGCTCGAGCGTCGGCTCCGGCAGAACGGGGAGCTGCTCCGAAACGCGGGAACAGGCGCAGAGGCCCAGCAGAAGCAGCGTCAGCAGCAGGGCCGCAGCAAGTTTTTTCATGGCGGTATCCTCGGTTTCCGGCCGCGTTCTCGCGGCCCGGCATTCGCCGGAGAACGGCTCCGGCTCATATCTCTTTCGTATCATAGGAGTTTTGGCCGGATTTGTCAATGCCCGGCCTTTTCACTTTCTTCTTTTCAATTCCGCGCCCTTGTGCTAAGATAAAAAGGCCATCTCGTCGAAGAAGGAGGACTTGCTTATGCAGGCATCCGTGCTGCCCCCGCGCTTCCGCGTCCTCAGCGGCAGCGGACTGAAGCTCGTCGCCATCATCACCATGCTGATCGACCATTCCGCCATCTGCTGCAAACCCCTGCTGGGGAAATATCTGTTCACCCTCTTTTCCATCCGCTTCACGCCCTATATCCTGCTGCGGGGCGTGGGGCGCATCGCCTTCCCCATCTTTTGCTTCCTGCTGGCGGAGGGCTTCCGCCACACCCGCAGCCGGACCAGATACCTGCTGAGTCTGCTGGTTTTTGCCCTGATCTCCGAGCCCTTCTACCGGCTTTTCAACACCGGGACCCTGCAGCACGATCATATGAACGTGTTCTTCACCCTGGCCCTGGGTTTCCTGGGCATCTGGGCCCTGTCGGAGTTTAAAAACCGGCCCTTTGTCATGAGCCTGGCGGTGCTGGGCCTGGGGGTCGTCTCCATGCTGCTGAAGGCGGACTACGGCTGGAAGGGCTATCTGCTGATCCTGATGACCTATGCCCTGGCCGAGCAGCCTCTGCTGCAGATGTTCGCCGGCGTCACGCTCCTGGGCTGGCCCGGCGGTGTGGTCTTCGCCTATCCCTTCATGAACCTGTACAACGGCCAGAGGGGCTTCGTCCGCAGCCCGGTGCTGAAGTACGCGTTCTATGTCTTCTACCCCGCCCATCTCTGCGTCCTCTGGCTGATCCACCGGCATTTCTTCGGATACTGATCCCATAGAACGCCCCGTTGTTCCGGCGGCTGGAAAGGCCGCATGACTGAGACGAAGAAATACATAGAGGCCGCGAGACCGCTGATTGCAGCAGTCTCGCGGCCTTTTTCCGCGTTCAGGGCTCCCGCCCTGCCGACAGGTCCCGGAAATCCGCCGGGAGCAGCTCGTAGTCCACGGAGGACTGGGGCCGGCCCAGCTGGTCCTTCCAGGAATCAACATGGACCCGGAGCTTCCGGAAGCCCAGCATCTCGTAGACATGCCGGGCCCGCAGATTGTCCCGGTTCGTGTCCAGAACGATCTTTTCATAGCCCATGGCGAAGAGCTCCCGGATGAACAGGCTCAGCAGGACGCGCCCCAGGCCCTTGTCCTGAAAGGCGGCCTCGCAGATCTTGACGCCGATCTCCGCAGTCCCGCCGCTCCGATCGCGGTAAGACATCTCCCCGATGGGGCGCGGGCCGTATTCGATGATCAGGGTACGCCGCCTCTCGTCGCTCTCCGCGGCGATCTGCCGCTCCACCGCCTCCGGGGTGACGCCGAGCCCCAGGGGGAAACCGGCGTGGGCCATCACCGCTCCGTCGTTCCACCAGGCGGCCAGCTGTACGGCGTCCCCGGGGACGGCATTGCGGATCCGGAGCTCATGCAAACAGAGGTTCATGTTCTCCCCTCCCAGCGGTCCGGCAGGGCCGAACCGCAATAAAGCTGTTCATTGCGAGACCGTGCGCACACTGACGCGGCAATCCGTTCTCTTCAAAAAAGTCGATATTTCAAGGCCCCTTGCGGGGAGAAGCGGATCAGAAGGCCCACTTGCCCCGGCGGAAGATGGGAATGACTTTGCCGTCCCGCGTCACCGCGTCGATGTCCAGGCCTTCGTAGCCGATCATGAAATCGTTGTGCTCCATGGAGTCGTTGATTCCCATCGCCCGGCACTCATCGATCGTCTTGCTCTCAAAACCGCGGATCGTGTTGGTGAAGCCCATGCCCAGGGCCAGATGGCAGGCGGCGTTCTCGTCGAACAGGGTGTCCCAGAAGATCAGGCCGGACTCGGAGATCGGGGAATTGACCGGCACCAAGGCGCACTCGCCCAGATAGGCGGCGCCTTCGTCCATGGCGATCATCTGCTCCAGCAGGGCCTGGTTCTTCTCGGCCTTGACCTCCACCGCCTTGCCGCCCTCGAAGCGGACGGAGAAGTTCTCGATCAGCTCGCCGTTGTAGCTGAGGGGCTTGGTGGCGTATACAATGCCCTCGGCCTTGCCTCGCATGGGAGAGGTGTAGCACTCCTCGCTGGGGATGTTCGCGTCGAAGGGCAGGCCGGCGATCGTGGTCTCCTGGCCACCCAGGAAGGTCCCCTCGGGGATCATGCCGACGGTCAGGTTCGTGCCGTTGTCGCCCCGGTAGCGCAGCTCGGCTATGCCCAGGCTGTTCAGATATTCGCAGCGATCATGCAGATCCTTGTTATGGGCCTCCCAGGCGGCGATGGGATCCTCGCCGTCGGCGCGGGAAGTGAAGAGGATTGCCTCCCAGAGCTTTTCGATGGCCTGATTCTTTTTAAGGCCGGGGAAGACCTTCTTGGCCCAGGCCGCGCCGGGCACGGCCGCGATACACCACTGCTGCTTGTTCTCCATCTGATCGTAGTAGGGCTTGACGATGGGCCAGCTCTTCTGGTCGGCCTTGGCGACCTTGCCCTGGTTGATGCCCTTCAGACCGTCGGGGTCCGAGGAGACCAGGCTGATGGTGCAGGGCAGGGTGTCCACATAGTGCTGAAGGCGGGCCTTTTCCCAGTCCTCGACCTTGGCAAGCTCGGTCGCGGTCTGATGACGGACGGTCAGCTTGTAAAGCGGCTGATGGCGGAACTCCACCGTGACCTTCTTTGCGCCGGTCTTGTAGCATTCGTCCACCAGCAGCTCCACGAACTTCGGCTGGTCGAGCTGGCAGTAGATGATCACGTCCTGGCCCTTCTGGATGTTGACGCCCATCCGGGCGATCAGGCGGGCGTACTTGCGAAGAATCGTCTGTTTCATGTCGTTTTCTCCTTTTCTTGATACTTACAGCTTCAGTACGGCGATGATCTCGTCTCCGTCCATCTCGCCGTTCTCTTCAAAGCCGAGAGCGTGGTACAGCTCCGCGGCCCTTGTGTTCTCCGGCTCATAGGAGAGGGAGCAGTACTCCGCTTTCCCGCAGGGCCAGGTCCGGATAAAGTCCAGAGCCAGCCGGATGGCCTCTCTTCCGTAGCCTCTGCCCTGATACCGCTTGTCGATCATCAGGCGCCAGATGCTGTAGTTGTTTTTCAAAACCTCCGCCGGCTCCACGTCGAAGGCGTCGTAGCTCGCAGCCTCGTTGTAGCCGATCATCAAAAAGCCCACGGGCTTTTTGTCGCGATAGATGGCGAAGGGAAAGGCCCTGGTGTCAGAGTCCCGCACGCTGTAGGCCTGGACCAGACTGATCGTGTTGCTGGCGACAAAATACCTCTGCGCCCGGAACACCTTCAGGTCAATCACGTCCCACACGTTCCTGTGGTCGATCTTTTCCAGATGGATCATGTGTTTTTATGCTCCTTTCCGTCGACGGATCCTCCGTCGCTTTTGTTTTTCAGATACAGTTTCGGATAAGCCTTCCTGTCCAGGGCTTTCAGCAGCATCGCCGAAGCGGCGGAGAAGAAGACCACGGCCAGGATCAGGATCCAGGTCGGGGTCGAGCCGGCCCGGTCATAGAGCCGCCCCACCGTCACGTTGATGACGCCGCTCACCACGCCGTAGGCCACGCTCATCAGGCCGTTGATCCGGCCCCGGTGGCTGGCGGGGATGCGGGTGGAGACATAGGGCCCCTCCGCCACGGTGGAGAAAATCTCGCCCCAGGTGAAGACCAGCATGGCCAGGTAGTAGCCCGGGATGAAGCCCAGGATCAGCAGGAAGATCAGATAGCCCCCGAAGACCAGGAGCCTGCCCGTGAGCATCTTCCCCGTGTCCCGCATTTTGGCGAAGAGCCGGGTGATGATGGGGGTGAAGATCACCACCGTGATGCAGTTGAGGCTGGAAACCGTGCCGAAAATCACGGCCCCCTCGTCCCCGTGGACGGCGGCCATGTCCAGAGGCATGATGAAGTTGTACTGCCCGTAGGCGGCGGAATAGAGAGTGCCGCAGAGCAGATAGAGGATCAGCAGCGGGTTTTCCCGGAGGATGGCGAAGACGCCGGCGCCCTCCTTCTTCTCCTGATAGGCCGCCTCCTCGCCGGTATCCTCCACGGGGCTGATGTCCTTGATGAGGAAGGCGATGAGGAGGGTGGAGCAGGCGATGGAGACGCCGCTGATGAGGAAGCTGAGCCACAGGTAGTCCTTGAAGAGGAGCCCCGCGATGGTGGGCGACAGGACCAGGCCCAGGTTCCCGCCCAGGTACATCAGCGAATAGGCCCGCTCCCGGTCCTTCGTGGTGGAGAGGTCGGCAAAAAGCGCGTCATAGGAGGGATACTCGACGCTCTGGAAGACGCCGGCGACCAGGAAGAGGACGATGGTGCCGATCCCCAGGGGGATGGCCGCGCTGATGAAAAAGCAGAGGATGCTGACGCTGTCGCACAGGACGATCATCCACTTTTTGTTGAAGCGGTCGGCCAGCTTGCCGCCCACTAGGGTGGCCGGGAGCATGACCAGCCCGGCGCCGACGACGATATAGGAGATGTCCGCCGCCGAGAAGCCCAGCTTCAGGCTCAGGATCATGGTCAGGACGGGCCAGACCATGCTGCCCAGATTGGTGACGATCCTGCCAAAAAAGAGGACGTAGATCTCCCGCCGCAGCCCGCGGTATTGTTGAAACAGTTTCATGACTTTGCCTCGCTGAAAGATTCTTTTTCTATCGCTCCGGATAATGAACATCGGGCAAAAGAAAAAACCGTGACTGCAAGCCACGGCTTCCCAAAAGGCGGAACTGCCCGTGGCCCTCACGCCACGGTCCGCCCGGCAGCTTTCTTCCTGTCAGGACAAAAAAGCGCAGACCGAGGTCATCATCCGATATGGGGTTGAAATGCTGTTCTTGTTCCTGCGCATGGACGATTCTCTCCCTTTCCTGAAAATTTCCATATATGGTATACCAGAAGCCCCGCGAAAAGTCAATGCCCGCTTTCCCGATCCGGCGTTTTTCCGCTCTTTTTCCGGCTTTACCCGCCGCCGGGCTAGCCTGCCGGGGTCTTCCCCTCCCCCGCCTTTCCGGGGTGCGGCGGCGTACCCCTTTTCCCCTTCCCCGACCGGTCCTGCGCCGCATTCGTACAGAGCCGCGGCAGGCTCTCCTGCAGGGGTCCCGAATATATTACAATTATACGTTTTTCCATACAAATCTGCAAGCAATCTCCCGCGGATTCTGGTATTCTATCCTCAGAAAATCAAAACCGACAGAAGGGAGAATGAATCATGAAGGTATTCATCATCGGCGGAACGGGGCTGCTGGGCAGCGAGGGCGCGCGGGAATTGATCGCCCGCGGGCATACGGTGACGACGCTGGCGCGCCGCGTGCCCTCCAAGGACGCGGGGCTGCCCGAGGGCATGGAGATCATCCCCGGCAACTACATGGACATGAGCGACGACGAGCTGCGCAAGCTCATGACGGGCTGCGAGGGCTTCGTCTTCGCCGCGGGCGTGGATGAGCGCGTGGAGGGCCCCGCGCCGATCTACGATCTGTTCAAGAAGTTCAACATCGACACCGTGGACCGCCTGCTGAAGCTGGCCAAGGAATGCGGCGTGAAGCACACGGTGATCTGCGGCAGCTACTTCGCCTACTTTGACAAGGTCTGGCCGGAGAAGAAGCTCTCGGAGTACCACCCCTATATCCGCTCCCGCCGGGATCAGGAAAAGCTCGCCATGAGCTACGCGGAGGACGGCTTCGACGTGGCCGTGCTGGAGCTGCCTTACATCTTCGGCACCCAGCCGGGCCGCAAGCCCGTGTGGGTCTTCCTGGTGGAGAATATCCGCGCCATGAAGGGCGTGACCCTGTGGCCCAAGGGCGGCTCCACGATGGTCACGATCCGGCAGGTGGGCCAGGCCCTGGCCGGGGCGCTGGAGCGCAACCGGGGCGGCAACTGCTACCCCATCGGCTGGTACAACATGACTTGGAAGGAACTGCTCAGCATCTGCCACAAGCACCTGGGCTGCCCGGAGAAGAAGATCCTCACCATCCCCAACTGGATGTACGCCATGGGCGGCAAAAAGCTCAAGAAGGAGCAGGAGGCCAAGGGCATCCAGGGCGGCCTCGACATGGTGAAGTTCACCGACCTGCAGTGCTCCAACCAGTTCATCGACAAGAATCTGGGCTGCGTGCCCCTGGGCGTGACCGAGGACGACATCGACGCCGCCATCGGCGACTCCATCCGTCTGTGCGTGGACATCCTGGACGGCAAAGCCAAGGACGTCAAGGCGATGCAGGGGTGAGACCATGAAGAAAATGACCGTTTTCCTGACCGGCGCGGCGGGCGGCATGGGCATGCAGAGCCTGCAGCGCATGGTGAAGGACACGCATCTCTATCACACCCTGATCCTCGTGCGCGACAGCGAGAAGAACCGCAAAATCCTGGCGGATATGATGGATCGCCCGGGCCTGGAGATCGTCTGGGGCGACCTGAACGACTACGAGAAGGTTTCCTACTGCGTACAGCGCAGCGACATAGTGCTGCACGTGGCGGCCTTCGTCTCCCCGGCGGCGGACTACCACCCCGACAAGGCCATGCAGGTCAACGTGGGCTCCACGAAAAACCTGCTGCGGGCGATCCGCGAGCAGGGGCGGGAGGACGAATACCGCTTCGTCTATATCGGCACCGTGGCCGAGACCGGCGACCGCATGCCGCCGATCCACTGGGGCCGGGTGGGCGACCCGATCAAGCCCAGCATGTTCGACTACTACGCTGTGTCCAAGGTGGCGGCGGAGCGCCTGGTCATCGAGAGCGGCCTGAAGTACTGGGTCTCCCTGCGCCAGACCGGCATCATCGGCCCGGCCATGGCGAAGATCCGGGACTCGATCCAGTTCCACAACTGCCTGGACAACGTGCTGGAATACGTCTCCGACCGGGACAGCGGCCAGGCCATGCGCAACCTCAGCGCCTTCACGGCGGACGGTTCTCTGCCGGAGGAATTCTGGGGCCACATCTACAACATCGGCGGCGGGGAGAGCTGCCGCATCGACACCCGCAGTCTCTACGAGAAGATGTACGGCGAGATGGGCTTCACCGATCTCGACCCCGTCATCGAGCCGAAGTGGAACGCCACGCGCAACTTCCACGGGCAGTACTACCTGGACTCGGACAAGCTGGAAAACTACCTGCACTTCCGCTCCGACAGCATGCAGTACTTCTACGACGCCTATCTGAACGAGGTCAAGAGCGTCAAGGGCATGGCGAAGGTGATGTGCAGGCTCCCCGGCGGGCAAAAGCTGATGGGCTCTATCATCAAAAAGACCTTCCGTCCGGCTATGTTGGGTCAGCATGGGACCATGCGCTGGATCAAGGAAAACGTCGAAGACCACATCGACGCCTACTGGGGCAGCAAAAAGGCCTGGGAGGCCCTGCCCGAGAAGCTCAGCGACCTGCCGCGCTTCACCGACTGGGACACGGTGGTGCCCATCGACCACGGCTATGATGAATCGAAGCCCGAGAGCGAGCTGACGCTGGAGGATATGCGGGGCGCGGCAAAGTTCCGCGGCGGCGCGTGCCTGTCCGAGACGATGGAAAAGGGCGACTGGCGCACGAAGCTCAAATTCAAATGCGCCTTCGGGCATGCGTTTGAGGCCAGCCCCCGTCTGGTTCTGGAGGGCGGCCACTGGTGCCCGGACTGCGAGCGCAAGAGCTGGAACTACGGCCAGCGCGCCAAGGTCGATCCCTTCTTCGCCCAGGTCTGGAACCCGCTCCACGAGCCGGACGAGCTGCGGGAGTACCCGAAGGTCGTCTCGGAGCTGGACGTGAAGGAATAAAAAAGCCGCCCACGGGAATCGGACCGGTCGATCCGGACAGGCGGCATGCGCCGCGCCCCGGAAGGCCGCTTCGTGCCCCGCGGCAGCACACAAAGAAAGCAAAAAAGGCTCCCTCCGCATCGTCGGAAGGAGCCTTATTCAGTATCAGCAATCATAAGAGGATATGCCGGGGATCGCCGGCGGCAAGGGACGCGCTTTGCCTGCCGGAGACGTCCGGCTACCAAGCCGCCGGCGGCTCGCAAGTCAATTGGTCATGCTCTGCGGGTTCAGGTGCCGATGTCACCGATGGGATGCCGCCCATCTCCAGTGACGGGGATTGTACCCCCGAACCCCGGATTTGTCAATGAACAAACTGTAAATTCCAAAACGTCGGTCCCGGGAGCTTCCGAGATCGGCCTTTTACGAAAGCCTAATAGAAATCAGAGTACTTTCCCACATGTCAAAGGGTAGGCTGGCGGGAAGATGGCGAGGGCTCGGGACAAGGCCGTAGGGGCGCAGAACTTGCGCCTGCCGGATCAGCGCCGCGTCTGCGGGCGATTTCATGAATCGCCCCTACGGCACAGATGGAGGAAGGCACGGGACGGCAGTGCGCGCACAGCTCAGCAGCTCCCGGCCGTTCTCGTCGACCCTGCCGATCGAAGCTGCACGCGCCTTCGCGGCTCCCTCATGCGGCAATCTATTGATAAACCGCCAGAATTCCGCGATCAATTCCTATACACAGGACCCTTTTATATGATATAATCATAGCCGTCAAGTTTAGGGGAGGCACAGTGTCATGGGTTCTTTGCTTTTGGCGGTCATCTATCTGATCTTTATCAGCCTCGGGCTGCCGGATTCCCTGCTGGGCTCCGGCTGGCCGACGATGCAGCCGGCTTTCGGCGTGCCCTCCTCCTGGGCCGGATACGTCTCCATGACGATCTCGTTCATGACCATCATCTCCGCCCTGCTGAGCCCGCGGATGATCCGAAGCTTTCACACGAAGTGGATCGTCATCGTCTCCATCTTCATGACCGTCCTCGGCCTGCTGGGCTTTTCGATCTGCCGCAGCTACTGGATGCTGTTCCTCTTCGCCCTTCCCTACGGTCTGGGGGCGGGCGCCATCGACGCCTCCGTCAATCACTATGTGGCAAACCACTACCCCTCCTCCGTCATGAACTTCCTGCACTGCTTCTACGGCGTGGGCGCGGTCGTCAGCCCGACCATCATGGCGCTGGCGCTGAAGCTGGCCCGGTGGAACGAGGGCTACCGCTGGACCGCATACATTCAGACGGGCATCCTGTTGGTCGTGATCCTCTCGCTGCCGCTGTGGAAGCAGAACGAATCCGCGGACGAGGGGGAACTGCGCGACAGCGCCGGGATCAAGGAAACGCTGAGGGTACCGGGTGTGCTGCTGACGCTGATCGCGTTTTTTTCCTACTGTGCTGGCGAAGCGACCTGCTTTCTGTGGACGCCGAGCTACTTTGCCGGGACCCGGGCGGGTCTGAGCAAGGAGACGATCGCGGCCTTCGGCTCGCTGATCTTCGGCGGATTGATGCTCGGCCGCCTGATCTCCGGCTTCGTGTCCAACAAGCTGGGCGACCGGCGGCTGATCCGCATCGGGATCGCCGTGGAGCTGCTGGGCATCCTGCTGGTCATCCTCCCGGCGAAAAGTTATGTCGTAACGGCTGTCGGCTTCGTGGTCGTCGGCACGGGCATGGGACCCGTCTATCCCGCCATCCAGCACATGGCGCCGGCCAACTTCGGGACTCGTCACAGCGCGGCGGTCATCGGCCTGCAGATGGCCTCCGCCTATATCGGCAGCACCTTTATGCCGATGGTCTTCGGGCATCTGCAGCAGGCCGTCGGGATCGGGATCATGCCCCTGTATCTGCTGCTCTTCGCGCTGATGAACATCGGCATGCTGGAGCTGGCTTACCGGAAGCTCCCGGGAAAGGCGACGGAGGAGCCGGCTTGAAATCCGGTTTCATTCGGAAACGCCTGCCGGAAATTGAAGAATACACAGAGCGAAACCCTGCCGCTTCCGCGACAGGGTTTTATTTTGTGAACATGCGCGTAAAAGGACACCGGAGCATAGAAAGAACGCGTAAAAGGATACCGGCACAAAGCTCCGTAGAAGGGACGCGGTCAAATGAGGTTTACAGTTTCAGAACGGCGTCGATATTGCCATCCTCATACTCTTTGATTTCCTCAAACCCAAAGGAGCGATAAAGCCTTCTTACCGTCGTATTCTCCCGATCATAGCAGATCCAGCAATACTCCGCTCTCCCGTGGGGAAAGGTCCTGATATAATCCAACGCGAGTCTGACGGCCTCACGTCCATAACCTTTTCCCTGAAACTCCTCGTCAATCATCAGGCGCCAAAGAAAATAATTATCTTTTGAGATTTCCGGTGCATCTTTGTCGTCACAAACCTCTCCATAGTCATAGGCGAGCATGAGAAAACCGACCGGAGTGTCATCGTCATAAATCCCGAATGGGTATACAGCCCCGTTGGTCTTATTTCCGACGTAAGCATGAACGAGACTCCATACGTTGCTTGCGAGAAAGCCCTCCTGTTCCTTCTTCACGCTCAGATCCATGATATCCCATACGTTATATTTATTGATTTCTTCCAGATGGACCATGGTAATACCTCCTGATTATCCGATCTGTCGGGAGGATTATACCATAACCGCACCCGCTCTACAACAAGAAAGCTCTTTTGCCCTGGTAGACAAAAGAGCTTTCTTTGATGGGAAAGAGCGCGCAAACGTACACCAAAGCATAGAAAGAAGGCCTAAAAGTATACCAGTACAACATAGATCGCATCTTTGACCTTGTATATAGAAATACCTTTAAGTACTGATTTTATCTATTCCGATCGAGTGAAGCAGTTTCTCGCCCACGTCATAGACCATTTTAAAGGCGTCTTCCTTCGGCAGCCTGTAACTGTCGTGCATCATCATGACCGCCAGGCCGTGGGTGTAGATCACGATATCCTTCACAGTATTGCTGATCGTCTCGGGCGGGACGTCATATTCCCCGGCAAGCAGATTTGCCGCGTCGGCGTCGAATTCAAACGAAAAGATGCTTTTGTTGTCCCGCACCGGCTCCCCGATGGTATCCATCGGGTCGTCCACAGTGATGAAGCGAAATACATTCGGGTGCTCACAGGCGATGGAAAGATAATAGACTCCGGAAGCAAAGAAGGCGTCGATGGCGTTTCTTCCGGTCATCTGCTCCGGGAGCCCTGCAAAAGCCCTCGCGTTCGCATATCGGAACAACTCCTTTTTCAGTTCCTTCATGCTGCCGAAAACCCAGGAAACGGGCTGCGTCGAGCAGCCGAGCCTTGATGCGATCGCCTTGATCCCGACAGCCCCGATCCCGGCTTCGTCCAGAATCTCATAGGCAGCCTGCAGGATCATCTCCCGCGTGATCCGAACTTTTCTGCCCATATCGGCCTCCTGTTAATACGGTTTGAAGTCGAGCGGCTTGTCACATTCAAACGCCGCCGCTATCTGTTCAAAGCCTTTTGCGGCCTGTGTCTTCAATATGTGCCCGACGTAGATACGCACGGGGAGAGGGAATTTCTCGTGTCCCGTGAACTTTTTGCACGCTTTGGAATTGAAATCTCCGTTAACAGCATATTCCCGGCCCATGTCCGCATAGGGGTCGGTGACTTTTTCCCGCCATTCTCCTTCAAAGAAACGGATCATGAAGTTGTCGCCCTTTACGAGCGTTCCCATGTACGCGCATCCGAGTTTGCCCGCCAAGATCTTAAGATAGGCCTCTCCGCAGCGAAGCTGTACACCTTCCATAAATCCGCCCTGCAGGAGGAACGCCATCTTCGATCCGTCGCTTTTGGGTGTGAGAGTCTCAAGGAACTCCATCAGAAGCCCCGGGATGCACTCCACGTAGAGGGGAAGCGCGATCAAAATGACGGTGTTCCGGTCAAAGGCCTGCCGGATCTGATCCCAGGATCCTCTGTCGGAGATCTCGTACTGCTCAAAGGAGGCGCCGTTTTCACGCAGGCCTTCGGTGAATTTTACCAGGATATAATTCGTGTTGCTGTATTTTTTGACCCGCGGGCTTCCGTTTATGATCAGCACATGCATGATACCGCCTCCTTCATTTCGCCTCTTTCAAACACGCCCAGGGACTTCCGCATGAAGTTCAGGGCGGCTCTTTCGCTCCATCGCTTCAAATACGCTTTTTCAACGCTTCCGAGACAGATCAGTCCAACGTCGGGCAGTTTCTCATATCGCGGCACGTGCCGCAGCTGCCCTTTGTAAAACGTCAGATACATCGTCAGGATCGGAAGCATCCTGTCATAGACGTTCTTTCCTTTATGGTCCAGGAACCCGAGGGCCGTGTCCGAAATGACCCACATCTGGTCCGCGTGCACGATCTTTTTCAGGATCCTTTCAAAATCATCCTTGATCGAGCATTCCCCGGGGGTTTTCAGCCAGCAGTGCTTGCAGCCGATGCAGGGACTGATCCGAAGACCTCCGGCCTCGATGATCTCAAAGTCGGCCCCGCGGCCTGCCAGGGAATTTTTCAGATCATCCGTTACGGATGTGTCTGCAGTGGTATTTACGATCAGTATCATCTCTGTCAAATCTTCCTTCCTGATATTTTATAAACATATTTATATTAACGCGTTTATATTATAACAGATGTTCGGATTTGTCAAGTGGTTTTTTCTCGATCCGCAAAAAACAAGTATGATGACATTGGGGACGGTTACCTTTTCAAGATATCTCCTGTTCTGGAAGGTTCAAGTCCTGCCTCCTACACCTTTTTGTTCTTTCTTTACAGAGCAAAGAAACGCAAAAAGTACACCAGCGTTATTGCCCGTTTCCGGGGCTTGAACGCAAAAAATCGGGCTCCGAAGTGGCTGATCGACCGCTCCGAAGCCCGATTTCACTGTATTTTGCCCGTTTTTCGCCCAAAATGCAAGAAAAAACCTCTTTTGTTGTGGTAGACAAAAGAGGTTTCTTTGATGGCGCAGAAGGAGGGATTTGAACCCTCGCGGCGTTTTTAGACACCCTACTCCCTTAGCAGGGGAGCCCCTTCGGCCTCTTGGGTACTTCTGCATGCCGCCCGAGTATATTAACATAGTGTTTCGGGCTTGTCAAGAAAAAAACGCCGGATCGGGGAAAATCCCGGCAAAACCGCCCTCAACGGATATTCGGGCGGCGCTTCCGCAGGCGCCGGAGTTCCCCGTCGATCTCCCGCTTGAGAGCTCGGCTCTCCTCGTCGGCGCTGCTCTCGTCGTAGAGTCGGTCGATCAGCCGCTCCTGCTTGCGGATCAGGCCGCTCTTGATGGATGCGGTGGGCTCCAGATCCCGTGCCAGCTGCTCTTTTGCGTCCTCCAGGCGCTGCTCGGCCTGGCGGCGCAGGCGCTCGCTCTCGGCCCGGACAGCCTCCATCCGGGCGGCGATCCGCTCGGTCTTGTAGACGACCTCCGGATAGGCGTCCGCAAAGCGGCGGTGGAAGTAAGAGCGGTCGTGCAGCAGCAGGCGCACTTCCCTGCTGATCTGCTCGGTGCTGTCCGCCCGGCTGTTTTCCACGCCGGTCTTCACCAGCTTCAGCACGAAGTGGGAAACAATATAGTCCGCCAGGAAAACGGCGCTCAGGCCCCCGGCCAGGATCTCCCGGCTCAGCAGGCTCAAGCGTCCGAAGAGGCCCAGCAGCAGCGGATTCAGCAGCTTGATGATCAGCACGCCCCCCAGGCCGAAGAGGATCAGGTTCCCGATCCAGACCCGGCCGTGGAGGTTCATGGGCTTTTGGCTGTAATCCCACCAGCGGGCGTGAAAGCGCTTTTCCATGAACCAGCTGGTGAAGTACTCCACCAGGCCGCAGAGCACGAAGCTGGCCAGAAAGGTGGTGCCCAGGGAGGAGTCCAGCGGCGTCAGGCCCCCCACCACCAGGGTGATGAGCGCCGCGCCGCTGCCGTAGATGGGCAGCCAGGGTCCGGTGAGGAAGCCCCGGTTGATGAAGCGGTGAAACTCGAAGTACTTCAGCGTAACCTCGATGCACCAGCCCAGGATGGAAAAAGCAAAAAACAGCAGGAAAAGATTGACGGTATATTCCATGATGATCCTTCGATCCTCGATTCTATTTCCCCACGCAGAAGCGCTGGAAGATGCGGTTGGTCACGTCCTCCCGGACGCTGCGGCCGGTGAGCTCCCCGATGGCGCGCATGGCGGTCTCGGACTCGGTGAGCACCAGGTCCGGAGTCAGCCCCTGCTCCATGGCGTTCAGAGCCGCCCGCAGGGATTCCGCCGCCCGGCCCAGAGCCTCGGCCTGGCGGGCGTTGGTCAGGATCTCCCCCGCCGGGGCCTCCGGCAGCGGGAACAGGTCCGCGATGGCCCGCTCCAGCTCGTCCAGACCCTCGCCGGTGACGCTGCTCACCGGGATCACCGGCAGGACGGTGTCGATCCGCTCCACGGCGGCGCTCAGGTCCTGTTTGGACAGCACCACCAGGCCGCGCCCGGCCTGCTCCGCGGCGCGGAGGATGGCGGCGTCCTCCTCGGTACAGGCCCGGCTGCCGTCCACCACGGCGATCACCAGCTCCGCCCCCTCCAAGGCGGCCCGGCTGCGCTGGACGCCCAGGCGCTCCACCTCGTCCTCGGTCTCCCGGATGCCGGCGGTGTCGATGAGGCGCAGGCAGAGCCCGCCCAGATGCAGCCGCTCCTCAATGGTGTCCCGGGTGGTGCCGGGCACGGCGGTGACGATGGCCCGCTCATAGCCCAGCAGGGCGTTCAGCAGGGAGCTCTTGCCTGCGTTGGGCCGGCCCACGATGGCCGTGGGGATGCCGGCGTTCAGGAGCTTGCCCCGCCGGAAGGTCCCCAGCAGCTTCTCCAGCTCTCCCAGGGCGCCCCGCAGGGTGTCCTCATAGGCGCGCAGCTCAAAGTCCTCGATGTCCTCGTCCGGATAGTCCAGCACCGCGTGATAGTGGGCGCTGATGTCCGACAGGGCCCGGTAGATCCGCTCCGCCCGCCGGTGGATGGCCCCGGAGAGCTGGCCTGCGGCGTTGCGCAGGGCCTCGTCGCTCTCGGCGTCGATGAGGTCGGCCACGGCCTCCGCCTCGGACAGGCCCAGCCGCCCGTTGAGGAAGGCCCGCTTGGTGAACTCCCCCGGCCCTGCCTGGCGGGCGCCCAGGGCGAAGAGCTCCTCCAGGAGCGTGCGCAGCAGCAGGGGCGAGCCGTGGCACTGAAACTCCACGGTGTCCTCCCCGGTATAGCTGTCCGGACCGCGGCTCACGGTGACCAGGCACAGATCCAGCAGGCTCCCGTCCCGGCGGCAGAGGCGGCCGTAGCAGAGCTTCCGGTCCGGCTGCTGGGAGAGCTCCGGGCCCCGGTCCGGGGTAAAGAGGCGCCGGGCCATGGGGATCACCCCCTCGCCGGAGAGGCGGACGATGCCGATGGCGGCGATCTGGGAGCCGGTGGCGATGGCGGCAATGGGTTCAGACATAGAAAAACCTCCGAAAAGGAAAGCGGGAGGGGCAAGCCCCTCCCCAGCTATGGGCGGCGTATGCTGGCACGGAGGGGCAAGCCCTCGTTTTCTCAAAACTCAATACTAAAACTAAGAATTAGAAATAGAACTATTCTCCCGGCGCGCTTCCCGGGCGGCGCGGGCGGCCCGCTCGTCCTGCCGCTCCGACACATAGTAACTCAGGGACAGCAGACTGTCCGAAAAATGGACGTTTTCCACGATGGTGCTGCTGTTGGGCTCGGTGAGCTCCACATTGGTGAAGTTCCAGATGGCCTCCACGCCGTGGGCCGTCAGGATCTGGGTCACGGGGACCGCCGCGTCCTTGGGCACGGTGAGCACCGCGATGTCCACCTGATGCTCGTCCAGATACTTTGGCAGCTCCTCCATGGACAGCACCGGGACCTTGTTGAAGGTGGCGCCGATGATCTCCGGCTTCACGTCAAAGGCGGCGGTCAGGTGAAAGCCCCAGTCGGAAAAGCAGAAATTGTCGATCAGGGCGTGACCGATGTTGCCCACGCCGATGAGGACGGCCTGATAGTTCCGGTCCATGCCCAGGATGGCGGCGACCTGCCGGCGCAGCGAGGGGACATGATAGCCGTAGCCCTGCTGGCCGAATTCCCCGAAGCAGCTGAAATCTTGCCGGATCTGGGACGGGGTCAGGCCCAGCTGTTTCCCCAGCTCCGAGGAGGACACCCGGGTGACCCCCTGGGCGCTCAGCTCGTCCAGCTTCCGCAGATAGCGCGGCAGACGGCGAATGACGTTATTGGAAACCTTGAGACGTTTCAAATCCAACCTCTCCTTCTCTGGTCTCTCTTTAGTTTGTTTATTTTATCACACTTTGTTTTCACGCGCAAGTCCCGCCGGGCTTTTTCTCTCTGCCCCCGGGAGGCGCGAAAAAAACTTGGAGGAGGGACTGGCGCGGAGAAAAAATGCATGGTATAATATAAATTGCGGAAATATGAGGCAATTCTTCCACGAAAGCGAGGAAAGCAATATGGCAGAAAACAGACCGCAAGGTCGCAAGACCAACGTCACCGGGCAGAGCACCGGCGCCTATCGCCGCGGCTCCGGTTTGAACACCGGGCCCGTGGGCAGCAGCGGGAGCAATCCCCACAATTCCGGCGGTTCCGGCAGCTCCGGGCGGCCGGGCATGAGCCGCGCGGCCAGGGCCGGCGGCGGCAGCGGACTGATCATCATCGTCATCATCGTGCTCTTCTTCCTGCTCCGCGGCGGCGGCCTGGGCGGCCTGCTGGGCAGCGGAGATCTCAGCAGCGGAGACATCGGCTCCTCCGGCGGCATCCTTGACGGCGGCGCCGGCACGGGCTCGATCGGCAGCAGCTCCTCCGCCACGGGCGCCAATCCCTACGCCAACCTGTTCGGCGGCTCCACCTCCTCCGGCAGCGCCGCCGAAGTGAACAGCAGCGCGGTGGACACCAGCGTCGCCCCCGAGGCCCGGGAGAAGTACACCGCCATCCGGGGCGGCGGCCAGGACGAGATCACCATCATGGTCTACATGTGCGGCACGGACCTGGAGTCCAAGAGCGGCATGGCCACCAAGGACCTGGCGGAGATGACCCGGGCCACCATCGGCCCCAACGTACACCTGCTGGTCTATACCGGCGGCTGCACCCGCTGGAACAACAACATCGTCAGCAGCAGCAAGAACCAGATCTACGAGGTGCACAGCGGCGGCGTCAAGTGCGTGGTAGCAGACGACGGCAGCACCTCCATGACCGATCCCAACAACCTGGCCCGCTTCATCCAGTGGTGCAACAAGAACTACCCCGCCAACCGCAACATCCTCATCCTCTGGGACCACGGCGGCGGCTCCGTCAGCGGCTACGGCTACGACGAGAAGAACAAGCGCAGCGGCTCCATGACTCTGGACGGGATCAGCACCGCCCTGCGCGGCGGCAAGGTCCAGTTCGACATCGTGGGCTTTGACGCCTGCCTGATGGCCACCCTGGAGACCGGTCTGATGCTGGAGCCCTATGCCGACTACATGATCGCCTCCGAGGAGACCGAGCCCGGCATCGGCTGGTACTACACCGACTGGCTCACCAAGCTCTCCAACAATACCTCCATGGCCTCGGTGGACATCGGCAAGAACATTGTGGACGATTTCGTCCGCACCTGCTCCAGCCAGTGCCCCGGCCAGTCCGCCACCCTGTCCGTGGTGGATATCGCGGAGCTGGCCGCCACCGCGCCGGACGCCATGCGGGACTTCTCCCTGTCCATGACCCAGATGATCAAGAACGACGGCTTCCAGCAGGTCTCCAGCGCCCGGAACAATTCCCGGGAGTTCGCCCGCAGCACCGCCATCGACCAGATCGACCTGGTGCACTTCGCCCAGAACCTGGGCACCCAGGAGGGCAAGGACCTGATCACGGCCCTGCGCGGAGCGGTGAAATACAACCGCACCTCCTCCAACATGTCCAACGCCAACGGCCTGAGCATCTACTTCCCCTACCGGAAGACCTCCAACGTGGACAAGGCCGTTCAGACCTATGACGCCATCGGCATGGACGCCAGCTACGGCCAGTGCATCCGCGAGTTCGCCAGCATGGAGGTCAGCGGTCAGGTGGCCTCCGGTGGCAGCAACAATCCCTACGGCAGCCTTCTGGGCGGCGGGTACAGCGGCGCCTCCTCCAGCGGTTACGACATCACGGACCTGCTGGGCGCCTTCCTGGGCGGCGGGGACTACAGCTCCGTCCCCGGTCTGAGCAGCTCCAACACCGGCTTCCTCTTCGGCCGCAGCATGAGCACCGAGGACACGGCCGACTATATCGCCGCCAACCACTTTGATCCCTCCGCCCTGAACTGGGTGAAGAGCGGCGGCAATTATGTGATCCACCTCTCCGAGGACCAGTGGTCCATGGTGGAGGGGCTGGCCCTGAACGTCTTCCTGGACGATGGGGAGGGTTACATCGACCTGGGCCTGGACGCGGTCTTCGACTTCGACGGCAACGGCGATCTGCTGGCGCCGACGGAGCCCAGCTGGGTGGCCATCAACGATCACCCCGTGGCCTATTATCACGAGTACGCCGTGGAGGGCTACTATTACGGCTACGCCCCCGCCCTGCTCAACGGCGAGCGGGTGGAGCTGCTGATCCGCTTCGATCCGGACGGCAACGGTACCGTTACCGGCATCCGCAGCGTGTATGAGGATCAGGAACTGGCGGAGCTGCCCAAGACTCAGACCGAGGCCGGCGGCATCGTGGATCTGGAAAGCACCAGCGACGCCGACGCCGAGACCCGCATCCGCCTCCTGCAGCCCGGCGACGTGCTGGACTTCCTCTGCGACTACTACCGTTACGACGGCAGCTATGAGAACACCTACATGCTGGGTGAGCAGCTGGTCGTCGGCAGCGGCGGCGTGCGCGTGGCCAACGTCCCCTTCAACAACGGCGAGCGTCTGGCCGTCACCTTCCGCTTCACGGATCTCTACCAGCAGAATTACTGGAGCCAGACCATCAACCTTGGGTGACATTTCCCATTATTTCCCGGGATTTTTGGCGCATGTTAAGAAAAATTATGTTTTCTTTTGCGCCGAGCTGTGTTACAATCGCATCAAAGCAGTATTCATAGACAGTCCTTTGCATTTTTCGTATAGGAGGTCATTCACGTGAAAAGAGCGCTGACTTTACTTCTGGCCCTGGTCATGATCCTGGCCCTGGCCGCCTGCGGCGAAACCAAAGAGGCCGACGTGGTGGAAAACGTGGACCCGGAGTCCAACTCCGTGGTCATCGAGACGCCCCCCGCCATCGTCAGCGGCCCCGATACGCCGGTAGAGAACTATCCCAGCGTGGACGCGCTGCCCACCACCGTTCCCACCGCCAACCCCAACCCGTCCGCCACCACCGTTCCCGGTCCCGCGGCCACTCCCGGTGTCACGATCGTTGACGGCACCCCCGGCACCGGCACCGAGACCCCGACGGACAGTACCCCCGCCGACACCACCGAGGATCACCCCGAGATCACCTTTGCCGACGATACCGGCGAGATGTACTACCCCACCGCCTCCGATCTGGACAAGCAGAACGCCAAGTGGGGCTACACCAACGTGCTCCACGCCAACTTCCGCGTCGGCCCCGGCGAGCAGTACAAGATCTATGAGAGCCTGCCCAAGTACGCGCCGGTGAAGGTCATCTCCATCGAGGGCAACTGGGCCAAGATCTGGTACGACGGATACATGCTCGGCTATGTATACAAGGACTACATTTCCTTCGGCACGCCTCCCACGACCTGATCAGACGAGAATTAAGACATTTGAAAACCGCCTCTCCCGACCGGGAGGGGCGGTTTTTGACGTGAGACAAAGCCTGTTTCTGTCATTTTGAGCGGAGCGGAGACGAAGGATCTTTCCCGTAGCGCCTGGCATCGCCCGGCGAAGCTCGCGCGGGACAGCGGGCGACACGAAGGTTGCCCCTACGGGAGCAGACGGGCGTTCGCGCGTAGGGAGCGATCCCCTGATCGCTCCGTAAACAGAGCGTGAGCGCGGATCGGCGGGAGGGGCAAGCCTCTCCACTACGGCGCAATACGGAGCGTAGGCGCGCTCGAACCTCCCCTGTGCAAGGGGGAGGTGTCGTCCGCCGATCCCCCGCGAGGCGGATGACGGAGGGGTTGTCCCGTCCTCCGCCTTAGCGCCGAGCATTGCTCGGCGTCCCTTCGTTCTGCCGATTCGCTCCGTTCTCGCCGAGCAAGCAGAACTTGGATCGCCGCACGCTGTCCGCGCGTCGCCATGTTCGCTCAGGATGACAAAAGCCAACTTCATATAAAGTTTGAGGACGCGGGAAACCGCGTCCTCATACTGATACAAAGCCATGCGGAAAGACTTCGATTCGCATGGGGGGATTGTGAAGGGGGGAGGGTATGCCCCCCTTCACGTTCAATCCTGCAAAAAAGGAAATTTCCAAAAAAGTTTCCTTTTTTGCTTTCAAGCTGTCGACACTTTGTCGACAGCTTGAGGACGCGGTTTCCCGCGTCCTCCGTTCATTCTCAAATCATCCTCAAAACCGGATCTTCAGTCCGCCCGCTCGCTGCCCCAGAAGAACAGCGCCACGGTGCCCGGCCCGGTGTGGGATCCGATGGTGGTGCCCACGTAGTTGATGAGCACCTTGCCGTCGAGCTTGGGGAAGCGCTCCTCCACCAGCGCGGCCACGGCCTTGGCGTCGGGAATGCAGCCGGACTGGGAAATGAAGCACTTGCCGTCATAGTCCAGCCCGTCCCGGGCACATTCCTCCATCTTCTTCACGATCTCGCGGATCACCCTCTTTTTGGTGCGGATCTTGAAGCGGGGGATCAGGCGGCCCAGATTGTCCATGTTCAGCAGGGGGCAGATCTCCAGGACGCTGCCGAAGAAGCCGGCGGTCTTGGAAATGCGCCCGCCCTTGACGTAGAAGCTCAGGTCCGTGGAGAAGAACCAGTGATGCAGCCTCAGCCGGTTTTCCTCGATCCATGCTGCCATCTCGTCCACCGTCAGGCCCTCGTCCCGCTTGGCGGCGGCGGTGTCCATCAGCAGACCGTAGCCCGAAGAGGCGCCCAGAGAGTCGATGATGTAGATCTTCCGCTCGGGGTAGCGCTCCTGGAGGATGTGGGCGGCGTTGCGGGCGGAGTTGATGGTGCCGGAAATGCCCGAGGAGAGGCAGACGTGCACGATGTCCTGCCCCTGCTCCAGGAAGGGCGTAAAGGCGTCCACATACTCGGACACGCTGACCTGGGAGGTCTTGGTATCGGCCCCCTTGGCCATGCGGTTATAGAAATCCTCGAAGGGGATGGTCTGGCCCAGATCGTCCGGATACTCCACCCCGTCCAGGGAGTAGTGGAAGCAGACGTAGTTGACCTTGATGGATTCGAAATGCTCCTTGCTCAGATCGGCGGTGGAGCAGCAGCTGAGGACATAGCTCATAGGAACAGGCTCCTTTCACGTTTTTCCATGTTGGAGCATACCCCCTTTCCCCGTCAAGGGGCAAGAAACACTTCCCTTCTCCCGCTCTACGATTGCGAGCGCCCCCGGTTTTTCCTCTACCGGGGGCGCTCCGCCCACTCTACAAATCGTAGAATATCAGATTTTTCAAGGCTTTGCTGGTTTTCGATACAGAAAAGCCTTTCAGCGCGTCAGGCCTGCTCCTCCTGCTTTTTCTCCGTCTTGCCGTTCTTCTTCGGGCGCTTCTGCACATGGAAGCTGAGGAACACCAGCACCTCCGCCAGCACCGCGATCAGAAAGATCTGCCAGGGGTTGCTGTGCAGAAACAGCAGATAAAAGGCCACAAACAGGCTCAGCACGAACAGCGCCACCAGGTATTTCAGACGATGGGTCCGCTTGAATACGCAGGTCAGCACCAGCCAGGTCAGAATGGAGACGGGCAGCGCCGCCGCGAAGATCTTCCAGCGCACCAGGTCCGCCAGCCACAGGGCCACGAAGGCGGTCAGCGCCAGGGTCCAGACACCCAGGACCGCGATGGAGATGATCACGGTGGTACTGTACACCACATCCTTCTTCGGGTCCTCCTCCTTCACCGGCGGCTCCCAGTCCGTATGGGGGCTCAGGATATAGTCCACGGTCACGCCGAAGAGCTCCGCCATCTGGGTCAGCACATAGGCGTCCGGTATGGCCTCGCCCCGCTCCCACTTGGAGATGCTCTTGTCCGAATAATTCAGTTTTGCGCCCAGCTCCGCCTGGGTCAGGCCCGCGGCGGTGCGAAGGTTGATGATGTTGCCGGCGGCTACCAGCTTCAGTTCTTCCAGCTGCATATTGGATCTCCCTCGACGTTTGGGAACATGGTCGAAAACTCGTTGCCCTGCTAAGAATTGAAGATATTATACCACAGCCCGGCGTCTTTTTCAACGCAAAAAGGGCTGGACATTTTTGTTTCTTGTGCAGACTAATTTTGCCGTCGGCCGCGGGTCTTCCCTTTCGCTTGGAAAACGGAGCCTTGCCTCTGCGGAACGGAGTGGACTTGTCAAACCGTCATCCGCCGACGTTTCGTCCCTCGCCCGCAGGGGGAGAGGCTTGCCCCTCCCGCCGCTCCGCGCAAGCGTCCGTCCCTGTCATTGCGAGGTAAGCGCGCACGCTGGCATGGCAATCCGCATCCCCCGTCTTTAACCCCTTCCGTCATCCGCCTCGGGGGGGATCGGCGGACAACCCCCTTGCGTCAAGGGGCCTGTCGCGCGAGCCTGTGAGCGTGGCTGGGGATGCCGTCCCGAGCGAAGGATCTTTCTTCATTTTTCATTTTCCTGCTCTCTCCCCCGCCCCCCCGAAAAACTTTCCGAAAAAAACTTTGAAAAAAGAAAAAATAATGCTTGACATTTGGTTTTGCTTCTGTTAATATACCTCTTGCGCGCGGGGCTCCGGCCCCAAAGCATCGGGGCTAAGGCTCAAACGGGCACAGCTCGAAAAGCCTTTTCCCCCGACTTCTTCCCTTTTTTCATGGATGGTTTTCAATGCAAAATCCGGAAAACCGCCATTCCAAATAAATAGCATTCCACTTTCATTTGGGGGTATAGCTCAGCTGGGAG
>CACYLY010000034.1 GCA_902775355.1 Oscillospiraceae bacterium | reverse complement strand
CATGACTTCCTTCTTGGGCAGCATGTCGAAGGTGCCGTCTTCCTGCATCTTCTTCAGCTGGGCCAGACGGTCCACGCGGGTGCGCATGGTCTTGAAGTTGGTGAGCATACCGCCCAGCCAGCGGGCGTTGACATAGTACATGCCCACGCGGGAGGCTTCCTCGCGGACAGCGTCGGTGGCCTGCTTCTTGGTGCCGACGAAGAGGATGGTGCCGTTGTTGGCAGCCAGGTCGCGGACGAAGGAATAGGCCTCCTCCAGCTTCGTAGATGTACTCGGCCATCTTGGGGTTCCAGCGGCGGGTCTGGTGACCGAAGTGGACACCGGCTTCCAGCAGCTGCTTCATGGATACGACAGACATTTGCTTTTTTCTCCTTTTCAAATTTGTTATTTCCTCTGGAGGTTTCCACCCCCGCGCCCAATCCGGTTTTCCGGATCACCGGGCGCGAAGTCCGCCTCCATGCGAAATGCCTTGACATTATATTAGAATTGTTTCCAAATTGCAAGAGCTTTTTTTGGAGAATTCCCGTTTTTTTTCATCGGATCCCGGCGATTTTCGCACAGTCGGGGGGACTGTCCGTTGAAACCGGCGGCGGACTGTGGTAAACTGAACGAAAAAGAGAAGGGGGGGGTGTTCCCGTGTCCGAGCAGGAGTGGACGGTCTTTTCCCGGGAGGGAGAAGCGGAAAGCGAAGAAGAGCTGCGGCGTCAGGCGGCGGAAAAGGCCGCCCGGCGAGAGGCCGAGGAGAAGGCGCGCTGGATCGCCGCCCGCCGGGCGGAGGATCGGGCGGCCGCCCGGAAAAAGACCCTGCTCAGCCTGGCCAGGATCCTGGCTCTGGCGCTGGCCCTGGCGGCCCTGGGGCTGCTGGGCTACCCGGGCTATCAGAGCTACCGGGCCGGGGAGGCGGCGAAGGCGGGGGACTGGGCCCTGGCGGCGGAGCGCTACCGGGACGCGGCGAACTGGCGCGTTTACGACAGTCTCTTCCACCCGGGGGCCAAGGCCCAGGAGATGGACGCCGCCCTGCGTCTGGCCTCCTGCACCGCCGGCGTGAGCGACCGGGAGATCCCCCGGGGCGCCCTCCGGCTGCAGGGCGTGGCCGAGGGCCGCAGCGGCCCCATCACCGTGGAGGTGATCGCGGACAGCCAGCGGATCTACCGGGTGGCGGTGACGGAGCACAGCGAGGTGGACGAGATCGGCGGCGAGGCGGCCCGGCAGATCCCCGGGCGGATCTTCCGCGCCCAGAGCGCGGACGTGGACGCCCTCACCGGCGCCACCATCAGCTCCCAGGCCATTTGCCGGGCGGTCTCCCAGGCCCTCAGCAGCGACGAGGCCTGGGCGGCGGGGATCTATCCCTGGAAGTTCGGCGCGCTGCCGCCCATGCCCTCCCCCACGCCCACGCCGGGCCCCATGCCCCGGGACATGCAGGTCTATTTCTACGAAAACGAGCTGGAGGAGTTCACCGAGCAGGTGGGCGAGTCCGTCCGGCTGCGGGTCAAGGCCTATCCGGAGGAGCTCTTCGGCGACGTGGTCTATCATTGGAGCGTCAGCGACCCCACGGTGCTGAAGCTCTCCGTCAGCGAGGACAGCCGGGAGTGCGTGGTGCTCTGCCTGAGTCACCGGCCCGGCGGCGTCATCCTGACGGTGGAGTGCAACGGCTTCACCCGGGAGATCCAGGTCTATACGAAACGCTGAGGCGGCGTTTTGCGTCCCGTTTTGCGAAAAAGCGGGCTGCGGGCTTCGAAATAAACAAAGAGACGCTCTGACAAACAAAAGTCAGAGCGTCTCTTTCAGCTTTTTGTTGAGTTTTCCGTAGATCCGCTTCACGAACCAGGGCTCCGTGGAGGCGGCCAGGGCCTCGTCCAGGCCGAACCAGGCCACGCCCTTGTTCTCGTCCTCGCAGATCCGCAGGGGCTCGGTATCGTCCGCCTCCAGCAGATAGGTCAGGTTCAGGTGCAGATGGCTGGAGACGTATTCTCCCCGCTTCTCATGGCCGTCCACCGTCACCGATTCCAGGGAGAAGATCTCCGGCGTCACCGGGCGCACGCTTTGGACGCCGGTCTCCTCCGTCACCTCCCGCAGGGCCACGGAGAGCAGATCCGTCTCCCCGTCGGCGTGGCCCCCGGTCCAGGACCAGGAGTCGTAGATCCGGTGATAGACCATCAGCACCTTGTTCCGGGCCGGATTCACCACCCAGGCGGAGGCGGTCATGTGGGCGATCCGGTCCTCCCGGGTAAAGGCCTTGTCGTGGCTCGCCAGATAGTCCAGGATCAGGGTCTTGTCCCGCCGCTCCTGCTCGTTGAAGGGCACGTAGCGGGCGATCTCTTCGAGAATTTTCATTTTGCCACCTCGTACACATCCTCCCGCAGGTGCAGGAAGGTGGGCAGCTGCCGCCGCACCTCATCCACCCGGGCAAAGTTCAGGTCCGCGTACAGGATCTGCTCCGTCTCGTCCGCCGCCGCCAGCAGCGTCCCCCAGGGGTCGCTGACCAGGGAGTGGCCCCAGCACTCGTAGGAAAAGCCCACATAGCGGGCCGCGGAGCAGGCAGCCAGAAAGACCTCGTTGTCTACCGCCCGGGTCCGCAGGGTGCTCTCCCAGTGGACGGGTCCGGTGGTCATATTGAATTGGGCGGGCAGCAGGATCAGCCTTGCGCCCCGCTTCGCCATGGCCCGGAAGAGCTCGGGGAAGCGGACGTCAAAGCAGATGGCCGCCCCCATTTTGCCCCAGGGCGTGTCGAAAACGGTGATCTCCCGGCCGGGGCTGAAGGTGTCCGACTCCCGGAAGCGCATGCCCGGTGCGTCGATATCGAAGAGATGCACCTTCCGGTGCCGGGCGGCGATCCGCCCCTCGCCGTCGAAAACGAAGCAGGTATTGTAGAGCTTGTCTCCCTCCCGCTCGGGGACAGAGCCGCCCACGATCCAGAGGCCGGTCTCCTTCGCCAGAGCGGAGAGGGCCGCCACGCTGTCCTCGTGGCCCAGAGCGGCGAATTCCCGGAAATACCGGCCCGCGTAGGGGCAGTTGAACATCTCCGGCAGCACCGCCATCTCCGCGCCCTGTTCCGCCGCGTCCCGGAGCATCCGGGCGGCTTTTTTCATGGTCTCGTCCCGGCTGAGCTCGGTGCGCAGCTGCAGGACGGCCAGTTTGAGCTGATTCTTCATAGGCTGTTCAGATACCCCTCGATGTCAAAGTCCCGGACCTTCTCGTCCTTGCGCAGGTACAGGGGGTGGTGGGGGTGGCCCTTCTTGGAGCAGGCCCCGGCGCAGAGCCAGCGGGCGCCGTACTGCTTGCCCAGGCGCACCATGTCCCGGACGCAGCCGGGCAGATAGCCCCGCTTCTCGATCACCGCGCCCCAGGCGGCCCAGACCGCCGGGCTGACGCCGTTCGCCGCGGCCCCGGAGAGGATGTAGGCGAAGGCCCGCAGGTTCTCCCGGTGCAGCGCTTCGTTCAGCTCCCGGTCCATGTCGTCGGGCCGGGTGGCCCGCTGGGCGTAGACGTTGAACATGATCCAGCTGTCGAAGCCGTTTCCCGCCGCGATGCGGGAGACGGATTTCAGGGTGTTGTCCAGATCGTCCGGCGCGGCGGTGGAGGGGTTCACCCCGATGCAGATCAGGGGATTGACGCCCCGGGTGCCCAATATGTAACGGTATTCGGTATAGAAATCCGGCACATAGAGCCATTTTTTGACGTCGTAGCCGCCGGACCTGCCGGAGAGCGCCAGGGCCTCCTCGAAGTCCAGAAGCTCGATCGTCCGGCTCTCGCCGCTTGGGATGTGCATGGGACACCTCCGGATGATAGTGAATAGTGAAGAATGAAAAATGAAGAATGAAAAATTAAGGAGTCGCCTGCGGCGACACATTATTATGACCCGCAGGGAGAAGGACAAAGGCCGGCGGCCTGATGTGGGCGGAGCAAAGCGGAGGGCATCGGACCCTGCGGGCGCGTCTTGCCTCCCCCTCCGGGGGAATTGCGGCTTTGCGCTGACGGTGGCAGAAGAAGCAAAGCCGGAATTTCCGCAGCGGTCGAAAAAAGCGAGGATCAGCGCGAGCCCGAAGGTTTTTTCGGGCACCGCAAGGCGGACGGTGTCGTCCGCCGATCCCCCGCGAGGCGGATGACGGAAGGGGTTGAAGACGGGGAATCTTTCCCGTAGCGCCGGGCATTGCCCGGCGTTCCCGCGTCTCTCGCCGGCACACGACGCCGAGCAATGCTCGGCGCTACGGGCGCGGGGACGAGGCGTTTGCGCATGTCCGCGGCGGTAGAATAATGTTGTCACCTGCGGCGAATCATTTCAATCATCCCGAAGGGGATACCATAATTATTCATTCTTCATTTTTCATTTTTCATTTCATTACCCCAGCAGCCACACCAGCAGGGGGATGGTGAGCATGGACAGGGCGGTGCTCTGCAGGGTGCCCTCGGCGGTATAGACCGCGTCCCGGTCGTACTGGTTGGCCATGACGGTGATGATCACCGCGGCGGGGCTGGCCGCCACGATGGTGCTGGTCATCAGCAGCACCGGATCGTCCGTCAACAGGCGGAGCACCAGCCAGGTCAGCACCGGGATCAGCAGCAGGCGCACGGCGCTGGCCAGATAGAGCTTGCCGTTTTTGAAGGCGTCCAGCAGGCTCACCGTGCCCAGAGACGCGCCGATCACCAGCATGGACAGGGGCGTGGTGGCCCCGGCCAGGGTGGAGATCAGGCCCTTCACCGCCTGGGGCAGGGGCGGCTTCACCAAAAAGAGGATCAGCGCCGCCAGCGCCGCCAGCAGGGGCACGCTGAGAATGTTCCGGAAGCGGAAGCGGGCGTTCTCCCTTCCGCTCTGGAGCCGCCAGACCCCGTAGGTGAACAGCAGCACGTTGAAGGGCAGGCAGGACAGGGAGACGTAGAACACGGCCCGGCTTTCCGGAAACAGGGCGTCCACGATGGGCAGGGCCACGAACATGCTGTTGCCCATGCTCATGAGAAGCTCGAAGAGGGGCTTGTGCTCCTTGTCCACCGGCATGGGCAGGGTCACCAGCCAGGCGATGAGATAGCCCAGCAGCTGCATGACCCAGACCACCAGGAAGCTGGTCCCCAGCTCGCTCCAGCTGAGCTCCACGCTGGCGCCCAGGGTGGAGTTGAGGATGCTGCCCGTCAGAAACACGTTCAGGGTCAGGGAGCTCAGAGCCTTGATGGCGCCCCGGTCCAGCTTCCCGCTGCGGGCCAGCAGGTAGCCGATGACCATCAGCACCAGGAACACCACCATTTTATTGAGAAGAGCGGTAAAATCCATGAGAACCTCACCTTAAATATGCAGAATGATCTTGGCGATCAGGATATAGATGAGCAGGGACACGGCGTCCGTCAGGGTGGAGATCAGGGGATTGGCCATCACCGCCGGGTCCATGCCCACCTTCTCCGCCCCCAGGGGGAGAAGGCTGCCCACCAGCTTGGCGAACATGACGATGAACACGATGGAGAGGCTGACGGTGGCGGCCACCTGGACGGTGATGTTGGGATTGCCCAGCAGCATCCCGTCCACCAGCAGCATCTTGCCGAAGTTGACAACGGACAGGCTCAGGCCGCAGAGAAAGGCCACCCGCCACTCCTTCCACAGCACCCGCAGGGCGTCCTTCGGCTCGGTGTCTCCCAGGGAGAGGCTGCGGATGACGGCGGTGGCGGCCTGGGCGCCGGAGTTGCCGCCGGTACCCATCAGCATGGGGATGAAGGGCACCAGACCGGCCACGGCGGCCAGACGGCTCTCGAAGCTGGTGAGGATCATGCTGGTGAAGGTGGCCGAGAGCATCAAAAACATCAGCCAGGGGAGACGGTTCTTCCAGATCTCCCAGGGGGCGCTGCGGGAATAGGGCTTGTCCGAGGGGGTCATACCGGCCATCTTTTCGATGTCCTCGGTGGCCTCCTGTTCCATGACGTCAATGACGTCGTCCACGGTGACGATGCCCACCAGCCGGCCTTCCTTGTCCACCACGGGCATGGCCATCAGATCGTAGTCCGAGAACTTTTCGGACACGCTCTCCTGGTCCTCGGTGGTGGTGGCGAAGACCACGTTCCGGTCCATCAGCTCCTCGATGATCACATCGTCGTCGTGGAGCAGCAGGTCCTTCACCGTGACGATGCCCTCCAGCTTCCGGCTGGCGTTGGTGACGAAGCAGACGTAGATGGTCTCCTTGTCGTCGCCGATGCGGCGGATGCGGGCGATGGACTCCTTCACGCTCATGTACTTCTTCAAGTCCACGAACTCGGCGGTCATGATGCTGCCGGCGGAATCCTCCGGATAGCGCAGGTACTGGTTGATGAGGCTGCGGGTCTCTGGCGTGGCGGTGCGCATCACGCGCTTGACCACGTTGGCGGGCAGCTCCTCCATGATGTCCACCGCGTCGTCCACGTACAGCTCTTCGATGATCCCGGACAGCTCCTGGTCGGTGATGGAGTTGATGATGCGCTCCTGCTCCGGGGCCTCCAGATTGGCGAAGACCTCCGCGGCGGTCTCCTTGGAGAGCAGCCGGAACACCGTGAGCATCCGGGCGTCGTCGATCTCGGTGAGGAACTCCGCCACGTCGAATTCGTTCATTTCCTCCAGCCGCTGCTGCAGGGTCTTGCGGTCCTTTTTCTCCAGCAGCTCCGCCAGTTCCCCGTAGCGCTGCTCCTGGATGGCTTCGTAATCCAATGCCTCCCGGATCTCGTTCTCCTCCAAGCCGCTCACCTCCGACAAACAGTTTTATGGCAACACCGCACAATCCGCCATCGGCGCCTTTCGGAAAATCTGCGCCCTGATTTCGAGCCTTTTTCTTGATATACACAAAGTATATCTGCAAAAAAGTGCCATTATCAGAACTCAGATTTTCTCAAAATTCGCTCTCGCCGAATTATGCGGTGTTGCCCTAACAATTTATTTTACCATGCTCCCCAGGGGATTACAAGAAAAATCGACGGCCGCCCGGGAACCTCCCCTGGGCAAGGGGAGGCAAGCGCGCGTGCCGCCCCCGCCGTAGGGGCGCTTCATGAAGCACGTCCGTCCTCCTCCGTAGGGGCTGGCGCCCTCGACAGCCCGTTTGCGGAGCGATCAGGGGCGAAGGGTCGCTCCCTACGCGTCCCGCCGCCCCGTCTTTGCCCGTAGGGGCGACCTTTGGTCGCCCGCCGATCCGAGCCGACGTTTCCGCATTGTCATTGCGAACCAGTGACCGAGTCACTGGTGTGGCAATCCGTTCTCCTGTCTCCAACCCCTTCCGTCATCCGCCTCGCGGGGGATCGGCGGACGACACCTCCCCCATCGGGGGAGGCAAGCTTCCGTCATCCGCCTCGCGGGGGATCGGCGGACGACACCTCCCCCGGAGGGGGAGGCAAGCTTCCGTCATCTCCGTCATCCGCCTCGCGGGGGATCGGCGGACGACACCTCCCCCGGAGGGGGAGGCAAGCTTCCGTCATCCGCCTCGCGGGGGATCGGCGGACGACACCGTCCGCCTTGCGGTACCCGGAAAAATGTTCGCGCGTTCGCTTGCTCCATTTTTCCGACCGCTGCGGTAATTGCGTCTTCGCTTTTTCTGCCACCGGCAGCGCGAAGCCGCAATTCCCCCGATGGGGGAGGCAAGAGCGCCCGTCCCGCACCCGCGCGCCCGTAGCGCCGAGCATTGCTCGGCGTCGTTCCGTCCAGCGCCGACGTTCCGTCCCTCGCCGTAGGGGAGAGGAACGCCCCGGCGGGGGCGGCGCTGCAAAAAGCTGAAAAAAGCGGGAAAAATAGATTTGCAAACCGAGCGGTAAGTGATAAAATAAAACCATCCCAACCAAAGGAGGCATCCCCATGGAAGAAAAACACGTTCACGGCCCGGCCACCGAGAGTGAGCTTCAGCTCATGGATCAGTACTGGCGCGCGGCCAACTACCTCACCGCCTGCCAGCTCTACCTGCTGGACAATCCCCTGCTGGAGAAACCCCTTTCCGCGGACCACATCAAAAAGAAAATCGTCGGCCACTGGGGCACCTGCCCGGGCCAGAACTTCATTTACACCCATCTGAACCGGGTCATTAAGGAGTATGACCTGGATATGATCTATCTCTCCGGCCCCGGGCACGGCGGCAACGCCATGGTGGCTCAGGACTGGCTGGACGGCAGCTATCAGGAGGTCTATCCCGACATCAGCCGGGACCGGGAAGGCATGCAGCGCCTCTTCAAGCGCTTCTCCTTCCCCGGCGGCATCCCCAGCCACGTGGCGCCGGAGACCCCCGGCTCCATCAACGAGGGCGGCGAGCTGGGCTACTCCCTGGCCCACGCCTTCGGCGCCGTGACGGACAATCCCGGCCTGATCGCCGCCACCGTGGTGGGCGACGGCGAGGCCGAGACCGGCCCCCTGGCCACCTCCTGGCAGCTGAACAAGTTCCTCTCCCCGGCCACCGACGGCGCGGTGCTGCCCATCCTGCACCTGAACGGCTACAAAATCGCCAACCCCACCCTCTTTGCCCGCATCCCCCATGAGGAGCTTGAGAGCTTCTTCATCGGCTGCGGCTGGCAGCCCTACTTTGTGGAGGGCAGCGAGCCGGCCGAGATGCACCGCAAGATGGCCGACGCGCTGGACGCCTGTGTGCAGTCGATCCTCCGCTTCCAGAAGGCCGCCCGGGAGGAGGGCGCGAAGGAGCGTCCCCGCTGGCCCATGATCGTGCTGCGCAGCCCCAAGGGCTGGACCGGCCCGGACTATGTGGACGGCGCCAAGGTGGAGAACTACTGGCGGGCCCACCAGGTCCCCATCCAGCCGGACAGCGAGGAGCATATCCGCCAGATCGAGGCCTGGCTCAAGAGCTATCGGCCCGAGGAGCTCTTCGACAAGAACGGCGAGCCCATCCCCGCGCTGAAGGAGCTGCCTCCCAAGGGCGAGCGCCGCATGGGCGCCAACCCCCACGCCAACGGCGGCCTGCTGATGCGGGACCTGCGGATGCCCGATTTCCGGGATTACGCGGTGGACGTGCCCTTCCCCGGCGCGGTGGAGGCCCAGGACATGGCCAAGGTGGGCGAGTTCGTGCGGGATATCTACAAGCTCAACCGCGACGCCCGGAACTTCCGCTCCTTCGGTCCTGACGAGACCACCTCCAACCGCCTGACCCCCGTCTTCCAGGAGACGGACCGGGTCTGGCTGGGCGAGATCAAGGAGGAGGACGATCACCTGTCTCCCGACGGGCGGGTCATGGACTCCATGCTCTCCGAGCACGTGTGCCAGGGCATGCTGGAGGGCTATCTGCTCACCGGCCGCCACGGCTTCTTCACCAGCTACGAGGCCTTTATCCGCATCGTGGACTCCATGTTCTCCCAGCACGCCAAGTGGCTGAAGGTCTGCAACCAGCTGCCCTGGCGGCACAAGATCGCCTCCCTGAACTATGTGCTGGCCTCCAACGTGTGGCAGCAGGACCACAACGGCTTTACCCACCAGGACCCGGGCTTCCTGGACCACATGGTGAACAAGAAGGCCGACGTGGTGCGCCTCTACCTGCCCCCCGACGCCAACTGCCTGCTGAGCTGCTTTGACCACTGCATCCGCTCCCGCAACTACGTCAACGCCATCGTGGCCTCCAAGCACCCCCGGCCCCAGTGGCTGACCATGGAGCAGGCGGTGAAGCACTGCACCCAGGGCATCGGCATCTGGCAGTGGGCCAGCACCGACGAGGGGGAGGAGCCGGACATCGTCATGGCCTGCTGCGGCGATACGCCCACCCTGGAGACCCTGGCCGCCGTCACCATCCTGCGGGACGCCTTCCCGGAGCTGAAGATCCGGGTGGTGAACGTGGTGGACCTGATGCGCCTGCAGGACAGCAGCCAGCACCCCCACGGCCTGAGCCAGGAGGAGTACGACCTGCTCTTCACGCGGGACAAGCCCATCCTCTTCGCCTACCACGGCTATCCCAGCCTGATCCACGAGCTGACCTACAAGCGGCACAACAAGAACCTGCACGTCCGCGGCTACGTGGAGGAGGGCACCATCACCACGCCCTTCGACATGCGGGTGCTGAACCATCTGGACCGCTTCAACCTGGTCATGGGCGCGGTGTACAACCTGCCCGGGCTGGGCAACCGCGGCGCCTATCTCATCCAGAAGATGAAGGACAAGCTGGTGGAGCACCGGCAGTATATCGCCGAGTACGGCGTGGACCTGCCCGAGGTCACCAACTGGAAGTGGACCGCCCGGTAGGGAGGTTATAGGTTTTGTATAAACTACGCTGTCATCCTGAGCGAGCTATAGCGAGTCGAAGGATCTTATACCCTACGCAGTTTTGAGAAAGAAGATCTTTCGACTCCGGCTTCGCCTCCGCTCAGGATGACAAAGAACCAACTTTGTCTGCAGTCTCAAGCGCCCCGGCCAGGATGGCCGGGGCGCTTGTCTTTGGATCTGGGCGCTGCGAGCTCCCTTGTGTCCGGGCGTTTCCCTCCATTTCTCCCGGCGATGTTCCCGGATTCAACAGCGCCGTTTGACTGCCTTCTCCATATTACATAACTATAATGATCTCACCTTATGTAAACTGCGGAGGGCGAGATCATGGCATTTGACGGATCAAAACGGATGGGGGCGCTGCAGGCGGCGGCGCTGAACCGGGGCTGGCAGACCCGGGTGATCGCCCGTTGGGGGCTGTACTTCCTGCTGGGCTTCACCATGGCCTGCGCCCGGGTGCTGGGCACCGGCGGGCCCTTCGGCATGGCTCTGGTGGCGGCCTCGGGCTCCGGCGGGGCTGGGATCGCGGCCCTGGCGGGGGCGGCCCTGGGCTATCTGGTCAACGGCGGCCTGGACTGGAGCCTGCGCTATATCGCGGCCTCGGTGCTGGTGTTCACGGTCTCCTACCTGTTCCAGGAGCTGCCCGTTTCCCGGCTGAGCCTGTTCATGCCTACGGCGGCGGGCATCGTCATGGCGATGACGGGTTTTCTCGGCAGTTTCGCCTACGGCCCCGCCCCCCGCCCCCTCTGGGCGGAGCTGTTGCTGGAGAGCTCCCTGGCCTTCGGAGGCGCCTGGTTTTTTCGAGACGCCCTCTCCGGCGCGCTGCGGACCACCGAGACGGAGGAGCTGCGGCACGGCGTGTCGCTGATGGTGCTGGCGGCCTGCCTGCTGATGGCCCTCTCCCGGCTCACGCTCTTCGGCGCCGTCTCCGTGGGCCGCCTGCTGGCCCTGCTGCTGGTGATGGCCTCCGCCATGAAGGGCGGGGTCTTTGCCGGGGCCGCCGTGGGGACCCTGCTGGGCCTGGCGGCGGACGTGGCCCAGGCCGGCGCGCCCTTTTACACCATGGCCTATGCCTTCTCCGGGCTGCTGTCCGGGATCTTCGGCAGGCACGGGCGTTTTTTCTTCGTGCTCTCCTTCCTGCTGGCGGACGCCCTGGCGGTGGTCTGCGCCTGGAACACGGAGGTCTACACCTCCGCCCTGATCGAGTGCTTCTGCGCCGCGGTGCTCTTCATGCTGCTGCCCCGGTCCCTGCTGAGCCAGCTGGGGCTGCTGCTCCAGGGGATGGAGCGGGGCAGCGGGGAATCGGGTCTGCGGCGCTTTGTGGCCGGCCGGGTGCGGCGGCTGGGGGAGGCCTACGGGGACCTGGTGGAGGCGGTGCGGGATGGGCTGACGGAGCCCTACAGCCAGGAAAACCTGGCCCTGGTCTTCGACCGGGCGGCAGACGCGGTCTGCGCCGCCTGCAAGCACAAAAACCGCTGCTGGAACGCGGAATACATGGACACCCTCTCCGCCCTGAACGACGCCAGCCTGGCCATGAAGACCAACGGGAGCCTCCGCCCGGAGGACATCCCCGCCCACTTCCGGGAGCGCTGTCCGGGGACGGAGGCCTTCGTGGCCGCGGTGAACGGAGAGCTGCGGGCGCTGAACTACCGGCGGGAGCTGCGCTCGAAGCTGGAGGAGAACCGGAGCGTGGCCTGGGGTCAGTATACCGATATGGCCCGGCTCCTGGAGCGCCTGGCCGCGGAGCTGGGCAGTCTCAACGGGGCGGACCCTCTGGCGGAGCGGCGGCTGCTGCGCTATCTCCACAGCCTGGACCTGGACGCGGAGATCGCCGTCTACCGGGACGGCCGCGGCCGCCTCCGGGTGGTGATCGAGAGCGGCCGCCTCACGCCCCTGACCCGGCAGCCGGACTATCTGGAGAAGCTCTCCCGGGTGGTGGGCCTGCGGCTCTGCCGGCCGGAGGGCGCGGAGGGCAGTTCCCGCCTGACCCTGCTGGAGGCGGAGCCTCTGGCGGTGTCCGTGGGCATCGCGGCCCTGAAGAAAAAGGGGGAGCGGGTCAGCGGCGACCGGGGCAGCTACTTCAAGACCGACGCCGGGGTCCTCTGCGTGATCCTGGCCGACGGCATGGGCAGCGGGGACGAGGCCGCCAGGGACAGCGCCCGGGTGGTGCAGATCCTGGAGAAATTCCTGAAAGCCGGGGCGGACCCGGCGGTGGCCATGAAGGTGCTCAACTCCGTCCTGCTCCTGCGGGGCGGGGACAACTGGGGCTTTACCACCGTGGACCTGATGTGCGTGGATCTCTTCACCGGGGAGACCTGCTTCTACAAGTACGGCGCGGCGCCCTCCTATGTGAAAAACGGCAAGCAGATCCGCCCGGTGAAGGGCGAGAGCCTGGCCGCGGGTCTGGCCCTGGGGGAGGGGGCCGCGCCGGACCTGGTGCGGATGCGGCTGAAGCCGGGCTGCACCGCCCTCATCGCCAGCGACGGGGTCCTGGCCGAGCGGGAGGACGGCTGGATCCGGGAGCTTCTGGGCGCCGAGCAGACGGACATGAAAGCGCTGGCCCGCGGGGTGCTGCGGGAAGCGGAGAAGCGCTACGGCGCGGGGGACGACATGACGGTGCTGGCCCTGCGGGTGGAGGAGCGGGCATGATCGGCCGGCTCCGGCTGCGGCTGGGGGACCTGCTGGCCCGGCTCCGGCGGCCCCGGCGGCGCCCCGGCCCCCCGCCGCCTCCGGGCCAGGCGAGGAACGTGATCGTGGTACGTCCTCGGGATCCCCGCTTTCGGGAGGTGATCTATGTGCTGCGGGACGAGGCCCTGCCCGGAGAGGGGGAGGAGCGGGAGGAGCTGCTGCGCCAGGCCCTGGAGGCCGCCCGAAGGGAGACGGGCCGCGCCCTCCCCCCGGGGCCGGGCTTCCCCTTCTGGCCGGCGGCGGCTCTGCTCCTGGGGGCGGCGCTGATCCTGAAGCTCTGCGGAGTGCTGTAGGAAATGAAGAATGAATAATTGCGGTATCCCCTTCGGGGATGATTGGAATTCGCCGCTGCGCGGCGGGTCGGCCTTTGCCGGAGCGCTTTGCTTGCGGTCAATTCCGAATTCCGAACTCCGAACTCCGAATTCTCTTGACCCTCGGCGGATTTGGATTATAATAGGTAGGAAAGACTAAACAGACAGGAGAGAAGCCCTATGCCTACCACTTGGAACCGCTCCCCCGAGGAGTTTCACAAGATCTACATCGCCAATACCGACGCTTTTTACCGCATCGGCAGCATGGCCCTGGCCAAGGAGCTGGATACCTTTATGACCCGCTGCGCCCTGGGGCTCTGGAGCCGGGCCGGCAGCATCGGCGAGCGCCATGTGGAGATGGCCAACCAGATCTATTCCAAGGGCCAGCCCAAGCCCAGCTGGCTGCTCTGGAACCTGACCAGCGCCGCCTGCCAGGAGGACGTGTTCATGCCGCCGGTGTTCTTCTGGAACCTGGCGGAGAGCGACGCCAAGCGGGGCAGCGAGACCTCCCGGACCTTCATCCGGATGCTGACCAACATCCTGCTGTACCTGGCCGCCGTGGATGACGACGTGACCTATGCCGAGGCCTCCTATATCACCGACTGCACCGACCGGCTCACCGCCATCTGCGACACCACCGGCGTGCGCAAAAGCCGGGACGGCCTCAATCCCCTGGACTTTGTGACCAGCGGGGAGCCCAGCTTCCAGGAGAAGCACAAGCCCTCCGCGCAGACCTCCGGCGGGGGCGAAAAGCCTCAGGCCGAGGCCAAGACCGAGACCGCGGAGGAGAAAAAGCCCGATTTCGACGAACTCATGGCCGAGCTGGAGGATCTGGTGGGCCTGGAGGACGTGAAGCGGGACGTGAAGAACCTGATGAACCTGGTGAAGGTGCGCAAGCTCCGCCAGCAGCACGAGCTGCCCGTGCCCCCCATGAGCCTGCACATGGTCTTCGTGGGCAACCCCGGTACCGGCAAGACCACCGTGGCCCGGCTGGTCAGCGGGCTCTACGCCGCCATCGGGGTCCTGTCCAAGGGCCAGCTGGTGGAGGTGGACCGCTCCGGCCTGGTGGCGGGCTATGTGGGCCAGACCGCCCTCAAGACCCAGGAGGCCATCAAGTCCGCCCTGGGCGGGGTGCTCTTCATCGACGAGGCCTATTCCCTCTCCTCCGGCGGCGAGAACGACTTCGGCCGGGAATCCATCGAGACCATCCTGAAGGCCATGGAGGACCACCGGGACGATCTGATCGTCATCGTGGCGGGCTATACCGAGCCCATGGAGAAGTTCATCCACTCCAACCCGGGCCTGGAATCCCGCTTCAACAAGTATTTCTTCTTCCCCGACTACAACGGCGAGCAGCTGATGACCATGTTCCGCAGCCGCTGCAAGAAAAACGGCTACACCCTCACCGAGGAAACGGAAAAGGCCGCCGTGGCCTATTTCACCCAGCTCTATGAAGAGCGGACCGAAAACTTCGGCAACGGCCGGGACGTGCGCAACGCCTTTGAGGACATGGTGGTCCGTCAGGCCAACCGGGTGGCGAAGCTGGAGAACCCCACCAAGGAAGATCTGATGGCCGTGCTGCCGGAGGATCTGGAGGACAAGGACGAGGAGGAAGAGACCGAGCCTGCGGAGGAGCAGCCAGAGACCGGGACCGGAGAGCCCGCGGAAGCCACCGGGGAGGAGCCTGCAGAGGCTCCCGCACCGGAGACGGACGGGGAGTGAGTTTTCCGGCTGCCGTCCCGTGCCGCCGCCCGCAGCGCCGAGCATTGCTCGGCGAAGACAGAAGCCGGGTGTGGGACATGACCCGCCGGGCCGTCCAGGGCCGGCCCCTGCAAGGGATGCGATAGCCGCAAAAAGGACCTTTTTGCGGTGCGAAGCAGTTTTGCGAGAGCGTTTTTTCGTCCAGACAATATAGAAAACACCGGGAATACTTTGTGTATTTCCGGTGTTTTCCATGCCGTATGGGCGGAAAAGAGCCTCGCAAAACCTATCGACTCCCTTAGCTGCACGCTCTCCCGGGGCTCCGGTTTTTGCGCTGCGGATGGCGGGGGCTCCGGGCGGCGGGCGGCGCGGGGTCACAGCATGATGATGCTGTCGTCGTTCTCCACCCAGTCGCTGACGGGGATGGTGCGGTACTCAGTCTGGCTCACGCGGATCACCACCCGGTCGATGCCGGCGTTGATGATATGGCGCTTGCACATGGAGCAGCTCATGGCGTCCGACAGCAGCTCCCCGGTCTTGGCGTTGCGGCCCACCAGGTAGAGGGTGGCGCCGATCATGTCCCGCCGGGGGGCGGAGATGATGGCGTTGGCCTCGGCGTGGACGCTGCGGCAGAGCTCATAGCGCTCCCCGGAGGGGATGTGCAGGCTCTCCCGCATGCAGTAGCCCAGGTCGGAGCAGTTGCGGCGGCCACGGGGCGCCCCGTTGTAGCCGGTGGAGATGATCTCGTCGTTGCGCACGATGATGGCCCCGTACTTGCGCCGCAGGCAGGTGGAGCGCTCCAGAACGGAGTCGGCAATGTCCAGATAGTAGTTTTGTTTGCTGGTGCGGTTGTCCATGGTTTTCTTCCTCGCTTCCGTGGTTTTTCCCGTCCCCATCATAGCGCAAGGCGGGCTTCCCGTCAATCCTTTGCGGAAAAAGCGGCGGCTGTCTTGATTTGGGGTCTTTTGCCGCGGAATGGGTAGATTTTTTCTCAAAGATGTGTTATGATAACAAAACCATGAATCGGAATTATCAGAAAGAATTGGACAGGATCATCCAGAAGCGGGGCGAAAACACGCCCCGGGTGCTGCTGCACGCCTGCTGCGGCGTCTGCTCCAGCTCGGTGCTGGAGTATCTGACGCAGTATTTCGACGTGACGCTGCTGTGGTATAACCCCAACCTCTACCCCCAGGCGGAGTTTGAGCGCCGCTTTCAGGCCCTGACGGAGATCATCGAGAAGATGGGCCTGGCGGACAGGGTCGGCATCCTGGCCGAGCCCTGGAAGCACGAGGACTACGACAGGCGCGTCAAGGGTCTGGAGCAGGAGCCCGAGGGTGGGGCCAGGTGCACGGAGTGCTTCCGCCTGCGCCTGCTGGAGACGGCGCGGCTGGCCAAGCACTACGGCTATGATTATTTCTGCACCACCCTGACCCTGTCTCGCCACAAGGACGCGGTGCGCATCAATTCCCTGGGCGAGGAGATCGGCAGGGCCTTCGGCGTCGCATGGCTCCCCTCGGATTTCAAGAAGCAGGGGCGGGAGATGCGCTCCACGGTGCTCTCCGAGCAGTACGGCATCTACCGGCAGCTCTACTGCGGCTGCGAATTCTCTCTGCACAAGCGGGAGGAAAAAGGCGAGGCGTAAAGCGCGCGCCGCATGATCCGGTCATCTTCCCGCGGATAAGAATGTATAAAAAGCTGGTTTCCACACCCAGCTTTGACCCGTCGGTCGAACCAAAAAATGGAGCCTGTCACCGGGCTGGTCTGTTTGCGGTTTCCTCCGACGGCAAAATAAAAAATGGAGGTAAACCCCAACATGAAGCAAGCTCCCCGCAAAGCATTCACCCTGGCCGTCCTGGCCGTCATCGCCGCAGCCTACGCGGTCCTCACCATTCTCCTGGCCCCCATCAGCTACGGGCCGGTCCAGTTCCGCGTGAGCGAGGCGCTCACCGTCCTGCCGTTTTTGATGCCCGGCACCGTCTGGGGCATCTTTGCCGGCTGCATCCTTGCCAATCTCTATACCGGCAGCGTACTGGACATTGTCTTCGGCTCTCTCGCCACCTTCCTGGCGGGGCTGTGCACGGCCTGGTTCGGCAAAAGGGGCAACACCGTCAAAAACCGCCTGCTGGGCTGCCTGATGCCGGTGCTGTTCAATGCTGGCATCGTGGGCGCGGTCCTCACCTGGGGCTATCAGATCCAGGAGTTCCCGGAGAATCCCCTGGCCTCCTTCGGCTTCAACGCGCTGACCGTCGGCCTGGGCGAGATGGGCGTGCTCTATCTGATCGGCTACACGCTGCTGCGCCAGCTGCCGAAAATCAAGGTGATCCGCGAGTTTATCGCACGTTTCAACAAAGAATAAGCCCCCGCGCCCGGCGGGGTGAAAGGAGATCGAAATGCGCGTTCGGAAAGCCGTCATCCCCGCGGCGGGTCTGGGCACCCGTCTGCTGCCCAACACCAAAAGCATCCCCAAGGAGATGCTGCCCCTGGTGGACAAGCCCGTGATCCAGTACATCGTGGAAGAGGCTGTGGCCGCCGGTGTGGAGCAGATCCTCATCATCACCAACCGGGGCAAGAACCCCATTGAGGACTATTTCGACTATGCCCCCGACCTGGAGGAGCGCCTGATCCGCGACGGGAAGAAGGGCGAGGCCCGGATCGTCCGGGAGGTCGCCGACATGGCGGACGTGTTCTTCCTGCGGCAGAAGGAGACCAAGGGTCTGGGCCACGCCATCTGGCGGGCCAGGAGCTTCGTGGGCGACGAGCCCTTCGGCATCCTGCTGGGGGACGATATCATGCTCTCGGAAAAGCCCGTGCTCAAGCAGCTGGTGGAGGCGGCGGAGGCTAACTCCTGCAGCGCCATCGCCGTACGGGAGGTGCCGGACGAGCTGATCGTGAAGTATTCCTCCGTGAAGCTGGAGGAGAAGCTCTCGGACCGGGTCTACCGCATCAGCGACATGAACGAGAAGCCTACCCTGGCCGAAAAGCTCTCCCAGTTCGCCATCCTGGGCCGCTATGTGCTGACGCCGCAGATCTTTGACATCCTGGAGCACACCGCCCCCGGCCGGAACAACGAGATCCAGCTCACCGACGGCATGAAGGAGCTGGTCCATCGGGAGCCCATGTGCGCCGTGGACTTTGAGGGCCGCCGCTACGACACCGGCAATCTGAAGGGATATCTGGAGTCCATCATTGACTTCGCGCTGAAGAACGAGGAGGCCGGCCCCTGGCTGCGGCAGTTCATCCTGGACAAGGCGGAGCTGCTGCGCCGCGGCTGATCCCATGCCGAAAATCAAAACCACCACTGAAGTGGTGGTTTGCATGAGCCCTAGAAGGGCACGATACAGGCAGAACCCCTCAAGGGGCATCGAAGTTCTGTTCATGCANCCAAACCTTTACCGATACTGTTCATGGAGGGTTATGCTTATGCTAAAGCCTTTTATTCTCCCCGGTAGAACCGGGGGTTTATTGTCGCTAAAGCGCCAACGAAAAACGCCCCGGAAGCAAAGGCTTCCGGGGCGTTTTTGTCATCTTGCGCGGAGGCGAAGCCGCGGCATGCTTTGAGCTTGGCCTGCGCAGGGGGCCGGCTCAAGGAAAACCCGTCTCGTAGGGGCGACCCTTGGTCGCGCCCGCGATCACGCGCCAACGCATCATCCGCGGAGCGATCAAGGGATCGCTCCCTACGCGGGTTGACCGGCCTCCGCCCCAGGGGCGACCTTTGGTCGCCCGCCGAATACGTGCCCACGTCCCCGTAGCGCCGGGCATTGTCCGGCGATCCCACATCCTGCCGATTCGTTTCGTTTTCGCCGAGCGATGCTCGGCGCTACGGGCGGTGCCGCGGATCAGAGCGTCTCGATCTCCGGCTCCGGCGCGGGCTTCTTGTCCTTCCACAGCTTGCCGGTGAGCTTGAAGAGCAGCGGGTACACGCCGATGACCACGAAGATCACCACGGCGTAGCGGCCGGCGCGGATCAGGCGGGCGGTCAGATCTCCGGCGTCCAGCAGCGCCTTGGGGAAGGGCATCTTCAGCACGGTGTTCAGTCCGAAGTAGAGGGCGCCGCCGCCGATGGTGCGCAGGATGCAGCGCAGGATATTGCGGGTGTTTTCAAACTTTACGTACTTTTCCTCGAAAGGCTCGGCCAGAAGGAAGCCCACCAGCATGCCGAAGGAGGAATAATAGTCGTTGCTGACACAGTAGAAAAAGCCCGGCAGGGCCGAAAGCAGCAGCACCAGATAGAACTGCCAGCGCTTGAGCTTTCTGCGCAGGAAGGGCACCAGCAGCACCACCAGCACGCCCAGCGCCCAGCCGCAGAGCACGTCCGTGGGATAGTGGACCCCCACGAAGACCCGGGAAAAGCCAACCAGCAGGGGCAGCACGACGGCCAGGATCCACAGCAGCTTCCGCTTTTTCTCATGGGCGGCCAGGGAGCCGTAGAGGGTTACGGCGTTGGAGGAGTGACCGCTGGGGAAGGAAAAGCCCTGGGCCGCCACATCCATTACGTCCTTGTCGGGATCCACGGGCCGCAGGGGCCGGATCTTGTCGCTGGCAAAGTAGGGCCGCAGACGCGTGAAAACGTTTTTGATCATGGGGTTCCAGACGTTGACCATCAGCACGTTCAGCCCCAGATACTTGCCGAATTCCTTGTTGAGTCCCCAGTACAGAAAGCCCATCACGGCCACCATCAGCAGCTCCTCGCCGAAGGCCGAGAGATTGGACAGCAGCCAGAACAGGGGGCCTTCCGTGGGAAGCACGGCCTGGAGCCACTCCATCAGCCGGAGCTCCCAGTCATAGAAAAAGGTCACACCGATGACATCTGTCATGTGTTTTCCCCTCCTTGTCGGAATATATTGATTGTACCCCATTTTTCCCGTTTTTGCAATCGTCTTTGCGATTTGACAGCGCCTGCGCTTCCTGTTATACTAATTATTTAGAACGACTTTCTTCGGAGGTTTTCCGCCATGAATAAACGTCTGTTGTCTCTGCTGCTGGCCGCGCTTCTGCTGCTGGCGCTGCTGCCCGCCGCCGCGGCGGACGGGACCCTTGCCAGCGAGCAGGAGGTCCTGGAGCTCTTTGCCGAAAAAAAGACGGCGAAGGCGGAGGAATTTGAGTTTACCTGCGACAAGGCCCTGTTTCAGGCCCTGATGGCGGACAACGCCTCCCGGCTCAGCGTGCTGGAGATCAAGGGCGGCATCGCCGAGGCCCGGATCCGCTTCAGCGAGAAGAGCGGCCTGATCCGTCTGTCCCAGGTGAAGTACAGCGACGATCCCTGGGTCGAGTGCGCCGAAGAGGAGCAGGCGGGCCTGGCCCTCCGGGAGCTGCTGCGCTCCGGGAACGGGAGCTTTTCCCTGCTGTGCACACCGGAGCTGGCCAGGAGCCTGGCAAAGAGCGCCATCCTGCGCAGCTACGCCGCCCTGGCCGGCTTTGGGGACCTGAAGCTCACCTACTTCGCCAGCGGCGTCGTCCAGGTCCGGGATCCGGTCCCCTTCGAGACGGCCTGGGCCCCCGCCGAGGATACCGCCCAGTTCGACGCGGCGGTGGAGGGCTTTTCTCTGCAGGAGGCGGACGAGTTCCTCATCGTCTTTGCCCCCGCCTTTTACGAGCGGCTGGAGGAGGACGAGGAGCAGTACCGCATGCTCCACGCCTCCAGCATCCTGGACCGCTATTCCTATGACCCCGGGGAGATTTACGGCAGCGTGAGCTATACCCGGGTCAGCTACCTGCCGGAGACCAGCCTGGTCTGCCGCAGCGAGGCGGAGCTGCGGGAGGCCATTTCCCACCTCGGCGCCCTGGAGATCTCCAATTTCCGCCTCTATCTGGCCGACGAGGACCTGCGGGAGGAGCTGCTGGACACGCCCCTGGCCTATCTGCACCACATGGAAGCGGAGGCGGGCATGACCTACGAGGTGGAGATCTCCCACAGCGACAACTTTATCCACTACACCAACGCCCATTTCCGGGTCTCGACGCCCCCGCTCTCCACGGCGGAGGAGGCCGAAGACTATCTGCTGGCGCAGGCCGGGGACGAGGCTGGGCAGATCTCCCTCTACTGCACGCCGGAGCTCTTCACGGAGCTGGCGGGGGAAGAGGGGGCCTTCCTGGAAGACCCGAACTGCCTGGACCCGATCTACGACCTGATCGCCCGGACCGGGATCCGCGACTATGATCTCGCACTGAACCGGCCCAGCGGGGCCATCCGGATCCAGGTCTTCGCCTATGCGTCGGAGCTGGAGGAACTGGAGGAGCTGGAGACGGCGGAGCTCGGAGAGGAGGGCGGAACCCGCGGCCTGAGCGGCGAGGAAAGCAGCCCCCTGCGCCACTATGTGCTGAACACCAACACCATGCGCTTCCACTATCCGACCTGTGCCAGCGCCCAGGAGATCGCCGAGCGCAACCGGATGGAGTGCGACAGCACCCGGGAGACGCTGATCGAAGCGGGCTACCGGCCCTGCGGACGCTGCAATCCCTGAGCGCGCGGCGGGAAATCGCATCCCCTGTCACGGTTCCGCACAAGATGATAAAACAAGGGCCCATCCTTTCGGATGGGCCCTCAATGTGTAGACAAACCCCAAAGCATGTCATTGCGAGCCAGTGCGCACACTGGCGTGGCAATCCGTTCTCTTTAAAAATGTCCATATTTCAAAGCTTTTGAGATGCGGATCGCCACACCAGTGACATCGGTCACTGGTTCGCGATGACACGAAACCTACTTTGTCTACAGTCTGAGGGCCCATCCTTTCGGATGGGCCCTTTGGCGTTTTCTCGAGTTTTCCGTTATTTTCTCCTGGACAACAGCCGCAGGAGGCGGATAAAGAGGTTCGCGATATCCAGATAGATGTCCAGGGCGCAGTCCACCGCGTTGTCCACGGTCTTGGGGAACTGCTGGGAGCGGTAGATGTCATAGGCGATGTAGAGGCTGAACAGGCCCGCGGCGATCCAGTCCGTCACCGACTGGGAGACACCGATGATCAGCAGCACGATCTCGCACAGCAGCAGCCCGCCCAGGACGCCCAGCAGCGCGCCGCCCAGCTTGGCGAAGAGATTGGGGAAGGCCAGGGCCGCGCCGGTCATGCCCAGGGTGATCACCATGGTGTAGAGAAAGGCGTACATCACGATATCGGAACCTGCGCCGCCGTAAGCGTACACCAGGAGGGAAATCACCAGACCGAAGGGGATCACCACCATGTTGTAGCCCAAAAAGCTGATCAGGGGCTTGTCGGAACGGCCGGAGATCAGGATCCCGGCAAAGGCGCAGACCACATACAGGATCAGGAGAGCGATGGGGTTCATGCGGCTGACCGCGTCGCCCAGGGTGGCGCAGAGGATCACGTTGATGAGCAGGCCCCATAACAGCACGCCAAGCATGATGGCGTTGTAGACCCGGGTGCTGATGATCTGATCCTCGGACACCGCCTTGACCAGTCTGGCCTTGCGGGCGGCGGAGCCCAACAGCAGCGCGGAATTGCCGGCGCCGGTGGCGATCCGCTCTCCTCCGTCCCGCTGCACGGCGGCGGCGTTCAACGTCGCTCCGCACTCGGTGCAGAATTTGACGCCGTCTTTTACTTCGGTATTGCAATAGGGACAACGCATGGAAATCACCTCATTTTCGAATTGTGCAGAAGTATCTTATCATGTCTTCCCGCTCTCTGCAAGCGGGAGCTGACGCTTGGGAGAAGATCTGCGTCTCCCGGCCCGCCGCCCTCAGCCCAGGGCCTCTCGGATGAGAGCCGCCGTCTCCGCCCACTGCTCCTCGGGGGAGATCAGGGCCGCGCCGTCCCCCCGCTGGGGGCCGTAGCTGCCGAAGCCGGCGTGGCTGCCCCCGGGGATCACGCAGATTTGGACGTTTTCCGGGAAGTATTGTTCCCCTTCCCGCAGCTTCTCCCGGTTCAGCACCCCGTCCTCCGAGCCGTAGACGCTGAGGACCCGCAGCTCCGGATCCAGGGCCCTGGTGGGGTAGGCCGCCAGCAGCACCAGACTCCGGAACCGCCCGGGGTGCTTCGCCGCGAAATCCGCCGCCATGGCCCCGCCCAGGGAGTGGCCGCCGATGCTCCACTCCGCGTATTCATGCGCCGCCAGGACCTTCTCCGCCCGGTTCGGCGCCAGCACCGCCAGGCGCAGGGGCATCTTCACCAGGCACACGTCCGTGCCCTGCTCCGCCAGGAGCCGCAGCAGGGGGGCGTAGGCCGTCTCCTCCACCTTGCCGCCAGGATAGAAGATCAGGGCCCCGGTCTCTCCCGGCCCGTCGAAAAACCAGCCGTAGTCCGTGGGACTGACCCGTACCCTGCCGTCGGAGCGCAGGGCGTCCAGCGCTGTCTGATCCGCCCGGTAATACACGGCGGCGTAGAGGAAAAAGCCTGCCGTCAGGGCCAGCAGCAAGAGGGCCGTGATCCACAGGGCCCTTTTGCGTCGGTTTTGTTTCACGCCGTGTCCCGCCTTTCCTGATACTGCCATAGTAAACGCTGATCAAATCGCCTTCGGCATCTTGCGGTCGTCGGCACAAGCTTCGGATCATCTCGCTTCCGGCAAGCGTGCCGAAAGCTCGCTCCCTTCGCTGCGCCTCCTCTTCCCATCAAAGCGTCCGCTTTGATGGGAGCCCCTGAGATAGCGCTCTGATTTCGAGCCTTTTTCTTGCAATACACAAAGTATTCCTGCGAAAAGCTGCCTTCATCAGAACCCAAATTCTCTCGCAATCTGCTCTCGCCGATTGAATCATCGTTTACCTTTGTCATTATCCGGACAGCCCCGACGTTTGTCGGGGCTGTCCGCGGGTTTATTTCTTCCGCTCGTAGACGCAGAAGCAGTAGGCCACGCCGGCCTCCTCCTGCCAGGGGCCCTTTTCGGTGCAGACCCAGTCGGGAGAGGCGTCCAGATTCTTGAAATACCGGTCCGAGTGGGGGGTGATGTCGATCTTGGTCACATAGACCCGCTCCACATAGGGGAAAAACTGGTCGTAAACGGTGGCCCCGCCGATGACCAGGCAGCGGCCCTGCTCCGCGGCGGCCGCCAGGGCCTCCTCCGTGGTGTGGACCACCCGGGCGCCCTCGATCGCAATATCCTGATGGGTGACGACGATGTTGTGCCGCCCCGGCAGGGGCTTGGCGCCGGGGAAATCCTCCAGGGTCCGGCGGCCCACCAGCACCGCGTCAGCGCCGGTGATCTCCCGGAAATGCCGCCGGTCGGCCTTCAGCACCACGGGCTGGGTGCCGTGCCAGCCGATGCCCCAGTCGGCGTATACCGCAACGATCGCTTCCAATGCCATAGGGAACCCTCCTTACACCGCCACCGGGATCTTCCCGGTGAATTCGTGGTATTCGTAGCCCTCCACCTTGAAGCTGTCCCGGGTAAAGGCGTAGAAATCCTTCACCTCAGGGTCGATGAGGAACTTCGGGGCGGGCTTGGGCTCGTTCTGAATGAGCTGCTCGACCACGGGCACGTGCCGGTCGTAGATATGGGCGTCGGCAATCACGTGCACGAACTCGCCCGGCTCGAAGCCGGAGACCTGGGCCATCATCATGGTCAGCACGGAATACTGCACCACGTTCCAGTTGTTGGCGGCCAGCATGTCCTGGCTGCGCTGGTTCAGGATGGCGTTGAGCTTGTTGCCGGAGACGTTGAAGGTCATGGAGTAGGCGCAGGGGTAGAGGGCCATCTCCGAGAGGTCGGCAAAGGTGTAGATATTGGTCATGATCCTTCGGGAGGCCGGGTTGTTCTTCAGATCCCAGAGGACCTTGTCCACCTGGTCCATGTCCCCCTGGGGATAGTGGTGCTTCACCCCCAGCTGATAGCCGTAGGCCTTGCCGATGGAGCCGTTCTCGTCCGCCCAGGCGTCCCACACCCGGGTGCGCAGGTCGTGGACGTTGTTGCTCTTCTTCTGCCAGATCCACAGCAGCTCGTCGATGGCGGACTTCCAGTAGGTCCGCCGGAGGGTCAGGATGGGGAATTCCTCCGCCAGATTATACCGGTTCACGATGCCGAATTTCTTCACCGTGTGGGCGGGGCTGCCGTCCTCCCAGCGGGGGCGCACCTCCCGGTCCGTGTCCCAGACGCCGTTTTCCAGAATGTCCCTGCAATTTTGAATAAAGATCTCATCCGCTCTGCTCATCGACTTTTCCTCCCTCTCCTGAATCTGCGAACTATATACTACGAACTACGAACTACGAACTATATTACCACAGACACCCCCCTCCGCGCAACAGAATAGTATGACGCGGAGGTGAGGAAATGTGAGATTTGCTGTGATCGGCGGAGATCGCCGGTCCGCGGCCCTGGCGGAGCTGCTGCTGGAGGACGGCCACAAGCTGCGCAGCTTCGCCCTGGAGAAGGCGGCGCTGCCGAAGGAGATCCTGCGCTGCGAGAGTCTCCCCGTCTGCGTCTACGGGGCGGACTGCGTGCTGCTGCCCTGTCCGGCGGAAAAGGGCGGCTGCCTGAACGCGCCCCTGTCCGGAGAGGCGCCGGAGATGGAGGCGCTGATCGAGGCCCTCTGGCCGGGACAGCTGCTGCTGGGCGGCCGCTTCAGCGACCGGACGGTGGCCGCGGCCCTCCTGGGGAAGCTCCAGGTGGCGGACCTGCTGCGGCGGCCGGAGCTGGCCGTGGGCAACGCCGCCCTGACCGCCGAGGGGGCCCTGGCCCGCCTGATCGAACATAGCGAGCTGGCCATCTGGGGCAGCCGGGCCCTGGTGCTGGGCCGGGGCCGGATCGGGACCCTGCTCTCCCTGCGGCTGCGGGATCTGGGGGCGGAGGTCACCGTGGCCGCCCGGGGCCGGCGGGACCGGGCTATGGCGGAGGCCCTGGGCTGCCGGGCCCTGGATTACGGGGCCCTGGAGAGCGTGCTGGGGGACCTTGATTTCATCGTGAACACCGTGCCCGCCCGGGTGCTGACGGAGGGGATGCTCTGCCTGATCCGGCCGGAGACCCTGCTGCTGGAGCTGGCCTCGCCCCCCGGGGGCTTCGACCGGACCCTGGCCGCCAACATCGGGCTGCGGGTCCTGGCGGCGCCGGGGCTGCCGGGAGAGACCGCGCCCCTGTCCGCGGCCCGGCTGCTGCAAAAGGCGGTGTACGCCGCCATCGAGGAAATGGAGGAATGAGCATGGAAAGGAAGCGCCTGGGCCTGGCCCTCTGCGGCTCCTACTGTACCTATGAGAAGCTCTTCGCCGCCCTGCCGGGGCTGATGAAGCGCTACGACCTGATCCCCATCATGAGCGATACCGCCGCCGAGACGGACTCCCGCTTCGGCCCGGCGGCCCAGCACATCCGCCGGCTGATGGAGCTTACGGGAAAGCACGTGATCACCACCGTGGCCGAGGCGGAGCCCCTGGGGCCGAGCTTCCCCCTGGACGCGCTGCTGATCGCCCCCTGCACCGGCAACACTCTGGCAAAGCTGAGCCTGGGCCTCACCGACAGCAGCGTCACCATGGCGGCCAAGGCCCATCTGCGCAACGGCCGCCCCCTGGTGCTGGCCTTCTCCACCAACGACGGGCTCTCCGGCTCGGCGGAGAACATCGGGCGGCTGCTGAACCGAAAGAACGTGTACTTCGTCCCCTTCGGCCAGGACGACCCGGCCCGCAAGCCCCGCTCCCTCCAGGCGGATTTCGCGCTTCTGGAGGAGACCGTGGAGGCCGCCCTGCGGGGCGAGCAGCTCCAGCCGATCCTGCGCCGGGAGACCCCATAAGGGCCCGGGAGCCGGCCTCCCTTTTGTTGACTTTTCGGGCGCAGTGGGCTACAATATACTTGTCCGGCGGGAGTGCGGCCGGATGAAAAAGACATGATCTGACGATCAGACAAGGAGGATGAAAACATGAAAAAAATCCTGGCGGTCCTGCTGACCTTGTGCCTGCTGCTGTGCCCGATCAGCGCTTTTGCCGAGCCGGCGGAAGACCCGGAACCTCTCTCTGTTACGCTGGACGTCCTGAACCGAGGCGCGGACGCGTTCTACGGCTGCGACGTGAACATCTCCATCGAGGACTTTATCGCGCTGGGCTTTGAGCTTGGCGACGAGTGCGACGTTGTTCTGGAAAACGATCTGTACCGTTACGAGTTCAAATCCGTCCCCTTCTATAACGGCTATTACACCAAGACCGGCGAACCCCTGCTCTGCGCCTACGGCTATGCCACGAAGGAGAACAGAGGCGAGGATTATCAGTACACCAGAACCGATTATCCCTATCTTCGCTTCTGCTTCAACAACCGGGAGATGTGGAACCTGCTGCATCTGACCACCGACATGAAGTGCACCATCACCCTGGTTGAGCCGGGCGGATACGAATACGAGCAGAATCTGGTGGGCGGCCTGACCTACAGCAAGGATTTTGAAGACTATGAGGCGAAAAACGGCATCTCGAAGGAAGAGGTTTTTGCAAACTTCCGGGCTGTCAAGTCCGAGGCCATGAAGGAAGACGTCCTGTTCCGCTCTGCTTCCCCCTTTGACAACGCCAACAACAGAGCGCCCTACGTAAACGAGCTTGCCAAGGCCAACGGCATCGATTACATCCTGGACCTGGCGGATTCCCAGAAGAAGATCGACAAGTATAAAGAGTCTGAGATCTGGCCGGAGCTGGACTATGCCCAGCAGCTGCTGGACAACGACCAGGTCTGCCTGATGGGCATGTCCGCCGCATATGAAGGCGCGGCCTATCAGGCGGCGCTGGTCAAGGGCCTGAACAGCGCCCTGGAGCACAATGCGACCAGGATCCTCTTCCACTGCACGGAAGGCAAGGACAGAACGGGCTTTGTGGGCCTGGTCCTGGAGAGCCTCTGCGGCGCCACCTATGAGGAAATGCTGCTGGACTACATGGTGACCTATGACAACTACTACAGCCTCACCGAGGAGTCGGACAAAACGGCCTATGATTATATCGTGGAGCTGAAGTTCAACGATATGGTCAACTATCTCCTGAGCTTTGATCCCTCTCTGGAGGCGCAGGGAGACGGCACCTATGACCTGTCTGGCGTGACGCCGGAGAATTTTGCCGCCGCCGCCAGAAATCTGCTTGCCAAGGCCGGCATGAGCGAAGAGAATCTGGACGCCTTGACCGCGCTGCTGAAGAAGTAAGCCGCAGCCGCGGAGCAGCCCCGCCTGCTTCCGGACCCTGAGTCCGGGAAGCGACTGCCGTCCCCGGAGCGGGGCGGGAAAACCCGTAAAACACAGCCCCTGGATCGCAGCTTTGCGCGGTCCAGGGGCTGTAATAAAATTCGGGCAATGATTTGAAACCTTTTGCCCGGTCTGTCCGTTTTTCATACGGGAGGTATTCCCCGAGGAGGTTATGTATGCGCTTCTTTTTGCCTGAGCTATGGAAAGCCGTCAACAGCTCCGATCCCCGGACGCGGGAGGAGGCAGGCCGCCGCTGGCGGGAAAACGACGCCCGCTATGCGGCGGACTTCCGGGCCCTGTCGGCGGCCCTGCCCCCGGCCGTTCTGAACGCCTGGGAGCGGCACGGCGGTTTTCATGACTGGCAGATCCGGGAACTGCGCTTCCTGGACGGAAGGAAAACGCTCCGGCTCCGGCTCTCCGACGGGGAGACGGAGGACGTTCTGATCCTGCGCGGCGTCTCCCGCTTCCGCTTGGACGTGCAGAGCTTTGAAAGCTGCCTGGGCGGGCGGCTCTGCTGGGGCTTCGGGGAATTGTCCCGCGGCCCCTCCGGGGACTGGGAGCTCTCGGTCCTCTGCGATTTTGACAACGAGCTGCAGTTTTGCTTTACCGGGCTGGACTATCGGGAGCGCGCCCTGAAAAACCCGGAGAGCGGAAAGGAGCAGGACCTGTGAAAAAGAAGATCACGGAAGGACTCAGGCGCCTCGTCCCCGGGCTGGCCGCCCTTCTGGTCCTCTATCTGCTCTTTGCCCTGTTCCTGTCCGTCCTCCACCCCCGCTTTTTCTATCATCTGCTCTACCCGGGCGCCCACGTCTCCGGCACGGTCTGCCTGACGGTGGACGGGGCGCGCGTGCCTCTGCATGCGGAGGATTTCACGAACCAGACCCACGAGTACATGTTCGGCCGCCGTCTCCGGGTCCGTCCCCGGGCGGACGGCAGCGCCAAAATCGCATGGCGAGCCGGCAGCTACGGGAGTTATGACTGTTCTCTCCGGGTCCCCGGTCTGGACGAGCCCATCCAGCTGGGGGTCTATCAGTACAACAACTGGAACGTCTGCCGCTTTGAGCTGGAGATCCTGGTGGACCGGGAGGCGGGAACGGTGGAGTACCGCTGCCATACCCGGACCCTCAACGAGGACGGGCGCTTTGTGGACGAAAAGATCCCGGAGGAATACTGCCATAGCAGTCTGGACAAGCCCCTGCACTTCGCCATGCTGGGCGTATAGGGCGCCCGCCGCCCTGTGTCCACGTTCCGTCCTGCTCCCGTAGCGCCGAGCATCGCTCGGCGTCGCCTCGTCCCGCGTCTACGTTCGTCCCGCGCCGTAGGGGCGCATCACGATGCGCCCGCGATCCGCACCGACCCCGCAGTAGCGACCTTTGGTCGCCCGCGGACACATACCGACGTGCCGCCCTCGCGCCCGTTGGGGCCCGGCCACGGGCTCGACGCCCCGAAAAACGACACCCCCGCCGGATCGGCGGGGGTGCTCTTTTCGCGATAAGAGACGCTCAGATCTGGTATTTCAGCACGCTCTCGGGCAGGCTGGCCGCGTCCACGGACAGGCTGATGACGAAGCTGATCTTCTCCCGCTCGGAGAATTTGTCCAGCCAGGTCAGAAAGTCCACCAGGGCCTCGGGGCTCCTGTCGTTCACGAGCTTGTAGAAATTGTCGATAAAGAAATGGGTGATGTCGTAATTGCCGGCGTGGACGCCGCAGATGAGACCGCGCAGGAACTCGTAGCTGCCGATGTCGTATACGCCCGCGTCGATGAGACGGGCCTGATAGGGAATGTCAAAGGTGAGCTTGCGCTCTTTTTCGATGCAGACCACGTCGCCGGTCTCCTCGTTGACGGCGGCGCGGACCATGTCCACCAGCTTCTTCGTCTTTCCGGAGCCCTTCAGGCCGATGATGAGCTGAACCATGGGGGATCACTCTCCTTAACAGTATTTCGTTTGTTGATCTTAGCTTATCATGAAACCGGCCCGGAAGCAAGGGCCAAGTCGTTAAGCTTCGGTAAATTCTTCGCAGAGTGAGGAGAGAGAAAATCGTGAAAAGTGAACAGAAAACGGAGAACAGTGAACGGAGAACAGTGAACGGAGAACAGTGAACGGTGAACAGTGAACAGTGAACAGTGAACAGTGAACGGAGAACCCCTTCCGTCATCCGCCTCGCGGGGGATCGGCGGATGACACCTTCCGCCTTGCGGTGCCCGGAAAAATGTTCGCGCGTTCGCTTGCTCCATTTTTCCGACCGCTGCGGAAATTCCGGTTTCGCTTTTTCTGCCACCGGCAGCGCGAAGCCGCAATTCCGCCTTGCGGTGCCCGGAAAAATGTTCGCGCGTTCGCTTGCTCCATTTTTCCGACCGCTGCGGAAATTCCGGCTTCGCTTTTTCTGCCACCGGCAGCGCGAAGCCGCAATTCCCCCGAAGGGGGAGGCAAGACGGAGCGGGCGACCAAAGGTCGCCCCTGCGGGGCGGACGGAAGGGAAAACGGATTGCCACACCAGTGACATCGGTCACTGGTTCGCAATGACAGGTCGGGGGAGGCAAGAGCGCGGGCGGACGAAGGTCGCCCCTGCGGGGCGGACGGATGAAACCGCGTAGGGCGCGATGCCCTCATCGCGCCGCGGATCGACGCAAGCCCCCCTCGCGTAGAGGGGGGTGCCCCAGTGCGCACACTGGGGCGGGGGGATATGGTCAGCGATTCTCAGGTTCTATCCCCCAGTCACGGCGCTTGCGTGAGACGCGCCGCGACAGCCCCCTTGACGCAAGGGGGGCCAAGGGCGAGGGGCGGCGGCGCGGGCCGGCGAAGCCGGCATTTTCAATCATCCCCGAAGGGGATACCATAATTATTCATTTTTCATTCTTCATTTGGGCAGGACGGCGGGAGCGGCTTTGTACATCTTTCTCCCGGTGTCTGGACGCCGGAAACAGGCCCTTCGGCGAACTGTACAAAAGAAAAATCGAGAATTGGACAGTTATCATAAAAAAGCGGGCCGGCCGGCATAAAAAGCGGGCTGCAACTTGCATTTCCGGGCGTGAATTGGTACAATTATAAAGCACTATTGCGCCCAATCGACCGAATACAGTGAAAAGAGGGATTTGATGAGAGACTTAAAGCATCTGCTCTATTTCGAGAACCTGCTGCAGGAGGCCAACAACGAGCTGATCGCCCGGGCCAGGGAAGAGGGCAAGGTCTGCGTGGCCTATACCTGCGAGAACGTGCCCGAGCCGCTGCTGAATCTGCCGGGCTGCTTCTCCGTGCGCCTCCACGCGCCCCACACCGGCTCCATGGATATCGCCACCTACTACATGACCAACCTGCTCTGCGAGCCCAGCCGGGCCCTGCTGGAGCGGGCCGTTGAGGGCGGCTTCAACTTCTCCGACTGCGTGATCACCCCGGACGGCTGCACCATGATGAACCGCTGCGTGGAGAACATGGAGCTGCTGCACACCATGGGCAAGGACAATCCGAATTTCTTCCACGAGTACATGGAGATCGCCTTCAAGAACAGCGAGACCGACGTGAAGCTGTCCGTGCTCCAGTGCACCAACCACGTGCTCAAGCCCCTGCACGAGAAGTACGGCATCGACGTCTCCGACGCCGCCATCCGTCAGGCGGTTGCCGACCACAACCGGCTCTGCCGGGTGATCCGCGCCATCGGCGACTTCCGCAAGGGCGACAAGCCCCGCATCACCGGCTATGAATTCCACATCCTGACCCTGGCCAGCTACGTCTGCCCCAAGCACCTGATCATCGACAAGCTGGAGGAGACCCTGGAGGAGCTGAAGACCCGCGAGCCGGACGAGAAGCCCTGGCGCGCCCGGGTGCTGCTGGTGGGCTCCGAGGTGGACGATTCCGGCTTCGTGAAGCTCATCGAGGAGTGCGGCGCCTTCGTCTGCGCCGACCGCTTCTGCTTCGGCTCCCTGCCCGGCCGCACCGAGATCGCCCTGACCGACGGCGAGGACGCCCTGACCCAGGTCTGCCGGCACTACATCCGCAGCTGCCAGTGCCCGCGGATGATGAACCAGGAGAAGGTCTACAGCCGCAAGCAGTACGTGGCGGACCTGGCCAAGGAGTACGGCGCCGAGGGCATCATCTACCAGCAGGTCAAGTTCTGCGACCCCTGGGCCTATGAGCGCATGCTGGGCTCCTCCATGCTGCAGCACGATTACGGCTATCCCGTCCTGTCCGTGGACCGGCCCTACAACATCGCGTCCGCCGGCGGCCAGATGCGCACCCGCGTCCAGGCCTTCGTGGAGAGCATCGAGATCAAGAAGATCCAGAAAGGTGGGAAAGCATGAAGACCGTTGAGAAAGTCGTCAATACCCGGAAACGCGCCGGCGAGGAGTCTCCCGGCAAGATCTACAGCGACAAGCTGAAGGTCCGCGCCCGCAGAGAGTGGCGCGGCGTGAAGGACACCTTCTATGACTACACCCGCTGGCTCTATCTGCTGAGCGTGCTGGGCAAATTCATCATGGTGCCCCGGAACATCAAGGGCTTCTTCCGCTACCGCTGGATGATGAGCTATCTCTTCGTGCCCCACGGGATGGACAAGTTCACCGTGGGCCTGCGGGACGAGGCGCTGCGCATCGCCCACACCTCCTTCAACTTCGTCATTGCCGACGTGACCCAGGCCATTGCCAACTGCTTCCGGGGCGACCGCCGGGTGGGCAACGACAAGGCCTACTCCGATAAGTGCGTCATCACCGACGAGAACTCCATGGTCACCTTCATGATGGGCTTTGACAAGGAGAAGGTCCACACCATCCTGCGCGAAGTGCCCACCATGTTCGCCTCCAACATCTTCCATCAGTTCAATGTCATGCATTATCTGGACGTGGCCCAGCTCAACGGCATCCCCGGCGACGTGTGCCCCATGCCCGAGGCTGAGGCCGGCATCTCCATCGAGGACGATTTCTGCGTCCTGGGCTGCTGCGCCGTGCAGAACAACACCACCTGCGACGGCTCCCTGATGGGCAACGGCATCATCGCCAAGCGCCTGGAGCGGCAGTACGGCATCCCCACCTTCCAGCTGGCCACCCCCCTGCGCCACAAGGAGCCGGACGTGCTGGAATACGCCGCCGACCAGATCAAGCAGGCCATCGAGTTCGTGGAGAAGCACACCGGCGAGAAGTGGGACTGGGACCGCTATTTTGCCGCCGCCAAGCGGGTGAACTTCGCCACCAAGTGCCGCATCGCCCAGCTGGAGATCAACTCCACCCCCTATCCCCAGTTCTTCGGCGCGGCCTTCTCCCTGTACAACGACACCAACTACATGGGCAACTCCGGCCGGGATCCCGAGTTCATCAAGATCGACAAGAAGCTGCTGGCTCTGGCCGAGCAGGGCTACAAGGCCAAGCGCATGTACGCCAAGGAGTACCGCCACCGGGCCATCGTCTGGGGCGTGCAGCCGCAGTATGTGATCGACATGCTGTACTGGATGGTGCAGTGCTGGGGCGTCATGCCCCTGGCGGACATGCTCTCCATCATCAACACCGACATGATCGCCGACGAGGACACCCCCGCCAACCGGGAGCAGGCCTATCGCGACATGGCCATGCTGAACATGGAGATGATCATGCGCAACCACACCCACGGCGGCTACAAGGTCCTGCTGGACGATCTGTGGGAGCTGTGCGAGAAGATGAACGCCGACCTGGTGATGATGTGGGAGCACATGTCCTGCAAGGCCCTCACCGGCATGCACGGCATGTTCGAGGAGCAGGCCCGGGAGCGGGGCATCCACATCATGTGGGTCAGCCACGACCTCTGCGATCCCCGCGTGTTCACCCGCAACGCCATCCGCGACCAGGTGAACAACTACATGCGCACCGTCATGCGGGAGGAGCCTCTGGATCCGTCTCTGGAGCACATCCCCGACGACGAGGCATACTGAGAAAAGGAGCGGCATGAGATGAAGAAATTGGTGAAAATCCCGCTGATCCTGCTGGGGATCCTGCTGGGCTTCTTTGTGGTCACCTTCACGGTCTACATCTTCAACCTGGATATGAAGATGATGACCTTTATCGAGCCCCTGCTGGAGAAGTGGTACAACAGCCGGGAGCACGACCAGTATCTGTAACGACAGAAAAGCGCAGCTCTCTTACGGGAGGGCTGCGTTTTTTTCGGAAGGGAGCGATGAAGATGGAAAACGAAGAACGCGTCCGGCGCATCGAGGAGATGGAGGCGCAGATGGACGAGACCCTGGCCGCCGCCCGGGCCCTGGAGCAGGCGCTGGAGGACTGGGAGACGGTGCAGCCCAAGCTGAAGGCCCTGGCCGTCTACTACGCCAGCCCCGCCTGGCGGGAGGACTTCGCCGCCGACGAGAGAGGGGAGCTGCCGCCGGAGCTGAAGCGGGGCGTCCTCTCCGAGGATGGGCTCTGGGATCTGCTGGAGCAGGCGCGGGAGCTGGAGGAACGGCTCAGGGAAGAGGAATAACAGATAACAGAAACGGGAAAGCCCCGGGAGCGGTTGCTCTCGGGGCTTTCCTGTTTTGGTTATTTTTTCGGCGCGGGACTGGGCGAGGGGGAGGGCTCAGGCTCCAGCTCCAGCCCGTCCAGACTGGTGACGTAGCCGTAGCGCAGGCGTTCCGTCTCGTTCATCTTAAAAAAGCCCAAGCCGCTCAGACCCTTGTGATACTGCAGATAAGCGTACTCCGGGTCGAAGATATAGGCCACGCCGTCGAACTCGATCTCCACCCAGCCATGGGGACTGTGCCCCCGGGGGAGCTTCATGTGTTCGCCGTGGACGTCCAGATAGGAATAGGACTGCTCCAGATTCTTCTCGCTGCCCACCACGGCCCCGGCGCAGGCATGGGCGTCGTAGCCGACGGCCCTGGCCAGCTCGCAGTACAATCCGGCGAAGCTGTAGCAGTTGCCGCGGCCCTCCTCCAGCATGGACAGGGCTTCCGCCACCTCCCAGCCGGAGGGCTCGCCCACCTGATAGTAGTTCCCCTTGTGATAGCGGCAGTGGAACATCATGTAGTCGAACAGCTCCACCAGCATCTGGTCCTGCGTCATCGAGGAGGGGTCCACCAGGCTGGGCAGCAGCTCCCGGATGCGCCGGTCCAGCTCCGCGTCTCCGCTGGTCTCAATGCCGTCGGCGTCAAAGCGCAGGCCGGCGTATTCTCCGTTCACCACCGGATTGCCTTCGGCGTCAATGGCCCGGAGCTCCGCGCCCAGGAAGAACAGGCCCGTCTGCCGCAGGGGCAGGGCCTGGCTTTCGGTCCAGCGCTCCTCGAATCCCTCGCCGATGGCGTGATGGGAGATGCAGGCCTCCGCCACGTCCCAGAAATGGGGATCGTCATGGCGAACATCCAGGATGGTGCCCACCATGCGCCAGCGATCTTCCCGGTCGCCGCACCGGTCCAGGATCCGGTTCATGATGCACACGAAGTCCATCCGGGTCAGCTCGTCGTCCGGTCGGGCGGCGGTCTCCGGGCCGCTGTCGATCCAGCCCCGCTCCGCCGCGGTGCGGAACAGGGGGTAGAGAGCGTCCTGCTCCGTCAGATCGGCAAATTCCACCGGCTCCGTTCCCTCGGGGAAGAAGCTGCAGAGCATGGCGAAAAACTCCTGCCGGGTGATGCTCTCGTCCGGATGCAGGCGGCTGCCGGAGAGAACGCCCAGCTGCTTCAGAGTGGCGGCGGCGGGGAAGAGGGGATCCCCCCCGTCCACATCCAGGAAGCGGCCGTCTCCCACCAGCTTGGTGTCCAGCAGAAAATACAGGGTCGACACCACGTCCCGGCGGCTCATGGCGGTACTGGGGTGGAAGGCCCCGGCCTCGTCCAAAGAGAGATAGGGGGCGTGATCGGCCCGGCCCAGCTTCATGGCGTAGACCGGGTAATAGTCCCCGTCCTCCCAGACCTGGACACCGGCGGCGGGAAGGGGTTCCCCGGCGGCGTTCTGCCAGCGGAGGAAGGTATAGCCCTCCAGCGGGGCTTCCGGCGGGCGGAAAAGCTCGCCCGGGTTCAGATTGACCTCGCTGGTCTCCTCCGGGCCGTGGAGCCGAAGGCACAGCGGCGTGGGCGTGGGCTCCGGCGTCGGTTCCGGGGTGGGCTCCGGGGTGGGTTCCGGCGTGGGTTCCGGGGTGGGCTCCGGCGTGGGCGTGGGAGCGGGAAACAGAGGCCCCGGACCGAAGAGCAGCAGAGCGCCCAGAACGATCACCATGAGGCCCAGCGCGATCTCCAGCGCCAGCCGCCAGGGCCTGCGCTTAGGGACAGGGGCCTTTTTCTTTCGGCTTTTGCGCGCCTTCTTGCTCATGACACGTCCTTGACCGTCTCCCGGTCGCCCTCCCGGTAAGTATACACGGTAAAGCCCTCATAGCACAGCTCTCCGTCCTCGCCCTTTCCCAGGCAGCTGGGGGCGTAGCTGCGCTCCAGGGGCTCTCCCAGCTCCCGGATCAGCGCCTCCGCGTCCTGATTCACATACTGCAGGGCCAGCGCCTTGCGGGCGGCGATCTCCGGGTCCTCGGCGGGCTTTTCCTCCGCGGGGTGCAGGCCGGCGTCAGGCAGAGCGGGCCGGGCGTCCGGATCCTCCGGCACAGGCTCGGCGGTCTCCGCCGGGGCTTCCGCGGCCGGAGCCTCCGTGGGAAGGGGGGCGGCGTCGGCTGGCGCGGGGGAGACTTCCGGAGCGGGGAGCTCCGAGGGGGCGGGGGAAGCGCTCTCCTGCCCGCAGGCGCACAGCGCCGGGACGAGCAGCAGGGCCAGAATGAGAAATCGTACGCGCTTGGACATATCGGTGTCCTCCTGTGTGTCTGTCAAGTATCGGGGACAAGATTGGGGATGCTGCGCTCCACGAGTTCCAGGATCACCACGTCGTAATCCCCCTCGGGGAGCGTATAGTCCGTGGAGCGGGAAAAGCAGGCCTGGGCAAAAGCGTCGGCCAGGTAGGGGTAGAGGGCGACGCCGAAGGAGTCCCGCCAGCAGTAGAGGCTGCCGGTGCCGCCGCCCTCGGTGCGGATGGTGATGGCGCTGCCGCCCTTGGGCTGGGTCAGGTGCTCGAAGCGGAAGGCTCCGGCGTAGGCCAGGGTGTCCTCCCCGGCAGGCCGGGCGGGGTAGAGCATTTCATAGAGGTCGCCGGGCTGAGGCTCCGGCTCTTTCAGAAAAGGCCCGGCGGCGTAGGCGCTCTCCCGGCCCAGGGAGGCCAGCAGCTTGTCCGCCGCCATGGCGGCGCCCTCCGCCGTCCAGTGGGTGTCCGTCCGGTAATAGGGCAGGGGCAGGGAGAAGAGATCCACATAGGCCACGCCCTTCGCGTCCAGCAGGGGGCGCAGCTTCTCCCAGCTGCTTTCGGCGTGGTTTTCCGGGTAGGCGGCGGGCATGTACCGGGGATAGAGGCTGTTCTTGTTCGGCGCCACTGCCAGCAGGAAGCGGGCGCCCCGGCTCTCCGCCTCCGCCTGGATCCGGGCCAGATGGGAGGCGACGGCCTCCAGCTCCTCCTCCGACAGGCTCTGCCCGCAGTAGTCCGGGAGCGTGGGGGCGAAGTACAGCCAGCCCTCCCGGCCCAGGATCACCTGCTCCTCCGGCGAGGAGCGCAGAAGCTCCGCGTTCAGGCGGCCCCAGAGGCTCACCAGCTGCTGCCGCAGGGCAAAGTGGTCCGCCAGCCAGTCCGCGCTGTCGCTGAGGACGGACAGGTTCCAGGCCCCGTCCCGGCCCCGCAGCTCGGGGCGGGGGGCCAGGACCTGATTGGCGGCGGCGCCGCTCTCCCCAAAGACCAGGAGCCCCAGGCTGGGCGTCAGACACAGCAGCAGGGCCAGGGCAATATAGAGTTTTGAGCAGAACTGTTTCATAACTCAGAACTGAAAATACAGGAAGGGATGAAAGCCTCCGGTGGAGAGGCTGAGGATGCAGAGGAAGAGCAGGGCCAGGCTGCCGATCCGGGCCAGGTGCCAGAACACGGGAGCTTGAAGCCTTGCGTACAGCTTTTCCCGCAGACCGCCGGCGAAGACCAGGGCCAGGCCCAGGGCCAGCAGCGCCGCCGGCTGCAGCAGGGAGACCAGCTCCGCCGTGCCCGCCGCCGTGATCCTGCCGGCAAACAGAGCGCAGAGCATGGCCCAGGCGGCGGAAAGGTTTTCCGCCCGGAAGATCACAAAGAGCAGGGTCACCGCCAGAAGGGTGAGGACCCGGCTCAGAAGACGACCCAAGCGGCTTTTCCGCAGGCGCTCCGTGGGCAGGGCCCCCTCCAGAGAGCTCAGCAGGCCGTGGCCCAGGCCCCAGACCACAAAGGTCCAGTTGGCCCCGTGCCAGAGGCCGGTGCACAGAAAGACCAGGAGCTTGTTCAGGGCCGTGCGGAGCTTGCCCTTCCGGTTGCCGCCCAGGGGGATGTAGAGATATTCCTTGAACCAGGAGGACAGGGACACGTGCCAGCGCCGCCAGAAATCCCGCAGGGAGTCGGCGGCATAGGGGTGCAGGAAGTTCTCCTTCAGCCGGAAGCCGAACATCCTGCCCATGCCGATGGCCATGTCGCTGTAGGCGCTGAAATCGTAGTAGATCTGCAGGGTGTAGCAGATCGCGCCCAGCCAGGCCAGGCGGAGGTCTCCGGCGCCGCCGGTGAAGACCGCGTCGGCGATCCGGCCCACCGCGTCGGCGATGAGCAGCTTCTTGCCCAGGCCTCGGATGAAGCGGCGCAGGCCCTCCTCCGTGGAGGCCGGGTCCGTGGCGCGGCTGTCGATCTGGGGGGAGATGTCGTGATATTTCACGATGGGGCCGGCGATGAGCTGGGGAAAGAAGGCCAGGTACAGCAGGAGCTTGCCGAAGTCGGCGGTGCCGCTCCGGGGATCCCGGTAGACGTCGATGACATAGCTCATGCCCTGGAAGGTGAAGAAGGAGATGCCGATGGGCAGCAAAATCCCCACCGGGGCCTGGCCCAGGTTCGTGAGCACAAAGTCCCCGTACTTGAAAACGCCCAGCAGCAGCAGGTTCAGGGCCACGGCCAGGGCCAGCACGCCCCGGCGGCCCCGGGGCAGGCGCATCAGGGCCAGGCCCGAGAGATAGTTGAGCAGCACCGAGCCCAGGAAGAGGGGCAGAAAGATCAGCTGCCCGAAGGCGTAGAATACCAGGCTGGCCAGGGCGAGCAGGGTGTTTTTCAGCCGCAGGGAGGGGCAGAGCCGTTCCAGCAGGAAAACCGCCGGCAGAAACGCGAAGAGGAACACCGGGGAACTGAAAACCATGGCGCCGCACCTCCTCTCTTGTTTTTAACATATAACGAATGAACGCGGCAAAAGGTTTCAAAAAAAAGAAAAAAATCCACAAGAAACCCTGCGGCGAGTTTCTCACCGCAGGGGTTCCGGGTAAAGCCGCAGCATTTACCGAAAAAGGCTAAGGTCTTGCAGGCTGCGCACCGGCGGCAGACGGCGTCTTCGGAATCAAAAGACCCTCGGCTTTTTTGCCTGCTCAGACGGCGCCGGGCTTGCCCAGCATGCGGAACATGTTCTTCTTGTAGGCCTCCACGCCGGGCTGGTCGAAGGGATTGACCCCGGACATGTAGCCGGAAATGGCGCAGGCCATCTCGAAGAAGCAGACCAGGGCGGCAAAGCCCTCCTCGTCGCGGGCGGGGCATTCGACCACGATATTGGGCACGCCGCCGCTGATGTGAGCCTCCCGCACGGCGTCGGCCGCGATACGGTTGATGTCCGCCATGCCCTTGCCCACCAGGTAGTTGAGCCCGTCGGCGTTGGCCTCGTCATAGGGGAAGGGGAAGTCCCGGCGGCTGCGGGTGAAGCGGACGATGGTCTCCATCAGGTTCCGGGGACCGGCCTGGATGAACTGGCCCATGGAGTGCAGATCCGCGGTGAATTCCACGCTGGCGGGGAAGATGCCCTTGCCGTCCTTGCCCTCGCTCTCGCCGTAGAGCTGCTTCCACCACTCGCCCATGAAACGGAAGCTGGGCTCGTAGCAGCCCAGGATCTCAACGCCATAGCCCTTGCCGTAGAGGTGCTGGCGGGCGGCGGCATACTGCCAGGCCGGGTTTTCCGGGCTGCGCAGGTCCAGGGCCTCCAGCTCGGCGATGGCGGCGTCGATGACCAGGCGCACGTCGATGCCGGCCACGGCCATGGGCAGCAGGCCCACGGCGGACAGCACGCTGAAGCGGCCGCCCACGTCGTCGGGCACCACAAAGCTCTCCCAGCCGTGGTCGTTGGCCAGAGACTTGAGGGCGCCGCGGCGGGCGTCGGTGGTGGCGAAGATATGCTCGTCCGCCCGGTCGCCGTACTTCTTTGTCAGCAGCTCCCGGAAAATGCGGAAGGCTGCCGCGGGCTCCAGGGTGGTGCCGGACTTGGAGATCACGTTCACGTCAAAATCCTGGTCGCCCAGCTGCTCCAGAACGTCCCACAGCGCGTCGGCCGACAGGGTGTTGCCCACAAAATAGACCTTGGGATCGCCCTTGCTGGGCACGGGCTTCAAGAGCTCGATGGCGCCCCGGGCTCCCAGGTAGGAGCCGCCGATGCCGACGACCACCAGAGCCGTGGAGCGGGCGCGGATCTTTTCCGCGGCGGCCACGATCCGGTCCAGCTCCGTCTCCTTGATGAGCCGGGGCAGGCCCAGCCAGCCGGTGAAATCGGCGCCAAGGCCGGAGCCGCTGGCCAGAGTCTCGTGGGCGAGGGCGGCCAGTTTGAAATCGGGGCCGGCGGCGGTGAAGAACTTGCGCGCGCCGGAGAGATCCACATGTATCATAAGAAAGCCTCCTTGCAAAAAAATTACCCTTTTATTATACTCGGTTTTCCGCTGATTGCAAGGAAAAGCAAAAGAAATGAAGGAATGAAGGAATGAAGGAATGAAGAAATGAAGACCCCTTCAGTCTCGCTCGTTGCGCTCGCTCGACAGCTGTCCACCTTGCGGTGCCCGAAAAATGCTGCGGGCGTACGCTCTTCCTTGCATTTTTCGACCGCTGCGGAAATTCCGGGCTCGCTTCATCTGCCACCGGCAGCGC
>CACYLY010000033.1 GCA_902775355.1 Oscillospiraceae bacterium | reverse complement strand
ATGGACGCCGCCGCCGTGCTCCGCGGCGAGATGACCAAGGAAGACCTGGTCTTCAAGCCCACCGGCGACAGCATCAAGGGCACCAAGTACATCCGTCCCTCCGCTGCCCAGAAGGTCACCGGCACCTGGGACTTCGGCGCTGACGACGCGCTGAAGATGCCCGGCTGCCTGCGCCTGGCCCTGACCCAGGCCAAGGTCTCCCACGCCAACATCAAGAGCATCGACACCTCCGAGGCCGAGAAGATGCCCGGCGTGGTGAAGGTCATCACCTACAAGGACATCCTGGCTGCCGGCGGCACCAACCAGATCAACGGCCTGGTCATGCTGCCCAAGCACAACAAGACCGACGGCTTTGAGCGCCCGGTCCTCTGCTCCGACAAGATCTTCCAGTTCGGTGACGCCATCGCCATCGTCGCCGCCGACACCGAGGCTCACGCCCGTGCCGCCGCCGACGCCGTGAAGGTCGAGATCGAGGAGCTGCCCGCCTACATGAGCGCGCTGGACGCCATGGCTCCCGACGCCATCGAGATCCACCCGGGCACCCCCAACGTCTTCTATGAAACCAACTGCATCAAGGGACCCGACTTCGATTGGGACAGCATTCCCGACGAGCAGCAGGTCGAGATCGAGAGCTACTGCTCCCGTCAGCCCCACCTGCACCTGGAGCCGGACAACGGCTACGGCTACATCGACGAGGACGGCATGGTCACCGTGCACTCCAAGTCCATCGGTATCCATCTGCACATGCCCATGATCGCCGCCGGTATCGGCGTGCCCATGGAGAAGCTGCGCATCGTCCAGAACCACGCCGGCGGCACCTTCGGCTACAAGTTCTCCCCCACCAACGAGGCTCTCATCGGCGCGGCCGCCAAGATCATCGGCAAGCCCGTCAGCCTGAACTTCACCCAGTACCAGAACATCACCTACACCGGCAAGCGTTCTCCCGCCTTCATGCACATCAAGCTGGGCGCTGACAAGAACGGCAAGCTGCTGGCCCTGTGGGGCGACAACTATGTGGACCACGGCCCGTACTCCGAGTTCGGCGACCTGCTGACCATGCGTCTCAGTCAGTTCACCGGCGCCGGCTACGGCATCCCCTCCATCCGCAACAAGAGCCAGACCGTGTTCACCAACCACGCCTGGGGCTCCGCCTTCCGCGCCTACGGTTCTCCTCAGTCCTTCATGGGCTCTGAGATCGCCATCGACTGCCTGGCCGCCAAGATGGGCATCGATCCCTTCGAGATGCGCGCCATGAACTGCTACAAGGAGTCCGAGCACACCACCATTCCCACCGGCTATCCCCCCGAGGTCTACTGCGAAGAGGCCCTGTTTGAGAAGGCCCGTCCGCTGTACTACGCCGCCAAGAAACGCTGCGAGGAGAAGAACGCCGCCTCCGACGGCCGCTTCAAGTACGGCATCGGCGTGTCCCTGGGTGTTTACGGCTGCGGCCTGGACGGCGTGGACGCTTCCTCCGCCAAGGCTGAGCTGAATCCCGACGGCACTGTCACCATCTACGTGTCCTGGGAGGATCACGGTCAGGGCGCCGACATGGGCGCGCTGGTTTCCGCCCATGAGACCCTGCGGCAGGCCGGCATCAAGCCCGAGCAGATCCGCCTGGTCATGAACGACACCAAGTACACCCCGAACTCCGGCCCTGCCGGCGGCTCCCGCTCTCAGGTCATGTCCGGCAACGCCTGCCGTCTGGCCGCCGAGGCTCTGCTCGCCGAGATGAAGAAGGACGACGGCACCTGGAGAACCTATGACGAGATGATCGCCGTGGGTCACCACCTACTGCGCCGACCACCCGGTGGATCAGGACACCGCCCAGGGCGAGCCCTTTGCCACCTACATGTACACCATCTTCCTGCCCGAGGTCGAGGTCGACACCAAGACCGGCAAGGTCAAGGTCATCAAGTTCACCTGCGTGGCCGACGTCGGCACCATCATGAACAAGCTCCTGGTGGACGGCAACTTCTACGGCGGCCTGACCCAGGGCATCGGCCTGGCCCTCACCGAGGACTTCGAGGACCTGAGCAAGCACACCAGCCTGCTCAAGTGCGGCATTCCGTACCCATCGAGCTGCACTTCAACGAGACCTACCGTCCCTACGGCCCCTACGGTGCCGCCGGCTGCGGCGAGGCCCCGCTGGATGCTCCTCACCCCGCCATCCTGAACGCCATCTACAATGCCACCGGCGCCCGCGTGACCCGCATCCCGGCTCTGCCCGAGAAGGTCCTGGCCGCCCTGAAAGAGCTGGAGAAGTAATTTCAAAGCCTTGTAGAAAAAAGCATACCCGTGTATAATGGGGATGTGGGAAGCTTCCCACATCCCCATTTTCGTTAATGAAAAATGAATAATGAAAAATGTAAAATTGCGGTGTGCCGCTGCGCGGCACGGATTCAAATTCATCACGCCGCAGGCGTGATACCATAATTTTTCACTTTTCATTTTTCATTCTTCATTTTCCACTCATTCCACCTTCCGGGAGGGATCCGTATGAGTCAGATCCAGGAGCGGGGCTCCACCCATGTGTATAAGGTCAACAAGATCTCCAAGGAAGAGGTCGACGGGATGGTGGCCCGCTGCGTCTACGAGGACCCGCCCTTCTGCAGCGCCGCCTGTCCCCTGAAGCTGGACGCCCGGGCCTTTCTCCAGGCCGCGGCCGCCGGGAGCTTCAAAAAGGCCCTGCAGCTCTATGAGAAGATCGCCCCCTTTCCCCTGATCCTGTCCTCCGGCTGCGAGGCCCCCTGCGAGGGCAAGTGCCGCCTGTCGGAGATCGGCGACGGGCTTGCCGTTCGGGAGGTGGAGAAGGCCGTGGCCCGCTTCGGCGAGCAGTCGAAGCTGGGCGGCATCTTCCGCACCAAGAAGCGCAAAACGGTGGCCGTGCTGGGCACCGGGCTCTTCCCTCTGCTGCTGGCGGGGGAGCTGGAAAAGAAGGCCTACCCCATCACCGTCTGCTGCGCGGAAGCGGACGAGGAGGCCTATCTGCGCGCCGCCGCCCCCTTCCTGGACGAGGAGGCCTTCCGCCTGGAGCTGAAGCGGCTCCGGGGCAAGGATATCCAATTCGAATTCTCCTGCCGCCTGGACGCGGCCTTCTTCGAGGAAAAGCGCCGGAGCGCCGACGTGCTCTGCGCCTCCTGGGAGCTGACCGGGGAACTCTTCCCGGAGGCGGACTGCGTGCAGGAGCTGATGATCTTCGAGAAGGAGCGCATCGTCACCGGTCCCACCCGGGGCGTGATGGAGGCGGCCTTCGGCGCGAAGAAAGCGGCGCTGACCGTGGATCGCCTGGCCCAGAATCTGGACCCCCGGAACACCCGGGGCCAGGAGGGGGCCGTGGAAAGCAGGCTGTACACGGATTTGAGCGAGGCGAAGGAGCTCTCCCGCGTCCCCATGAGCGGCGGGGGCTACAGCAAGGAGGAGGCCGTTCGGGAGGCGGGGCGCTGCATCGCCTGTCACTGCGAGGAGTGCATGAAGGCCTGCGCCTATCTGAAGCACTACAAAAAGCACCCGGGCCTTCTCGGCAAGGAGATCTACAACAACACCCAGATCATCATGGGCGACCACCAGCTGAACAAGCCCATGAACGCCTGCTCCCTCTGCGGGCAGTGCACGGTGGTCTGCCCCAACGGCTTTGATATGGCCCGTGTCTGCCACATGGCGCGGCGGAACATGGTTTCTACGGATAAAATGCCCTTGGCTCCCCACGAGTTTGCCCTGCTGGACATGCTCTTCTCCAACGACGAGGCCTTCCTGGCCCGGCCTCAGCCTGGGTTCGAGAAGTGCAAGTACGTTTTCTTCCCCGGCTGCCAGGCTTTGGCCATCGCGCCGGAGACGGTGAAGGCCGCCTACCTGGATCTCTGCCAGCGGCTGGAGGGCGGCGTGGCACTGATGCTGGGCTGCTGCGGCGCCATCTGCGACTGGGCCGGCCGCTATGAAATGGAACAGCAGACCCGGGACTTTCTGGACCGGGAGCTGAGCAAGCTGGGGGACCCCATCGTCATCGCCGGCTGCCCGACCTGCAGGAAGGAGCTGGAGAGTCACGAGGGCCTGCGGATCGTGGGGATCTGGGACCTGCTGCTGGAGCTGGGTCTGCCCGCCGGGGCCAGGGCCCTGGACCGGCCCGCCGCGCTGCACGATTCCTGCGGCGCAAGGGGCGACGCCAAAACTCAGGACGCCATCCGGGAGCTGGCCCGGCGCCTGGGCTGCGAACTCATGGACACCCCCTATGACCGGGACCGGGCCCCCTGCTGCGGCTACGGCGGCCTGACCGCCTACGCCAACCGGGAGGTGGCCGCGGAGATGACGGACAAGTGCCTGGCGCGCAGCGAGGCCCCCTATATCTCCTACTGCATGGCCTGCCGGGACCGCTTCGCCCGCCAGGGTCGCCAATCCCGGCACATTCTGGAGCTCTGCTACGGCACCGACGCCGGAGCGCCCCCGGATATCAGCGAGAAGCGCTGGAACCGTCTCACTCTAAAAAACGAGCTGCTGCGCGAAGTGTGGCTGGAGGAGCCTATGGAGAAGAAACTGGACTATCCCCTGCTCTGGACCGACGAGGCCCGGCGCATGATGGACGATCGGATGATCCTCACCGACGACGTGATCGCCGTGCTGGAGGACTTCCGGCAGACCGGCGAGGCCATTCTGGACGACGACGGCCTGATGGTGGCCCGCCGCCGGGTGGGCAACGCCACCTTCTGGGTGAAGTTCAGCCGGGAGGGCGAGGGCTTCCGGGTCCACCGGGCCTGGAGCCACCGGATGCGCGTGGAAAAACGGGAGGGCTAAGCCTTTCAACGAAAACCCGCTTCGCTGGGCTTTTCGTTGAGGGGATTCGCCCTGCTGCGCGCACTCGCTTGCGGGGGACGCTCGCACACTTGCAGGGCGCAAAGTGTGTTTTTCGAGGTACACGCCCCCGAAAAACACGATTGTATTTCTTTTTCGCTGCGGCGAAAAACGCTGCGAGGCTGTAAGACAGTGTGTCGGAGATCATGCCTGCGCGAGGATTGTCCAAGATGCGCAACAGCCTAACCAACAGAAAAACTGTTTAGGAGTATTTCGATGGCCATTGAGAAGAATTACTACACCATAGACCCCCAGGGGAGGCTCTCCTGCGTCAAGTGCGGGGTTCCCCTCATCAAGGGCAAGGCCAAGTTCATGTATCTGGACAACGGCTTTCCCGTGGAGCTGCCGGTCTGCCCGGTGTGCGGCTTTGTCTATGTGCCGGAGGAGCTGGCGCTGGGGAAGGTGGCCTCGGTGGAGCGGGCCCTGGAGGACAAATGAGGAGCCATCCCGGCGGCGAGGAGCACACCCGCCGAATGCTTGAGCTGGCGGAGCCGACCCCCGGCGCGTCCGTGCTGGACCTGGGCGCCGGCGCCGGAGAGGCGGTGGCCCTGCTGCGCTCCCTGGGCTATGCAGCCAGGGGGATCGACCGGGAGCCCCGGGGCGGGAACGTGGAGACGGGCGACCTGCTCCGCACCCCCTTTCCCGACGGGAGCTTCGACGCGGTGCTGAGCCAGTGCGCCTTCTTCGTCTCCGGGAACCAGCCCGACGCGATAAAGGAGGCGGCCCGGCTGCTGCGCCCCGGCGGGAAGCTGCTGCTGTCGGACGTCTTTTTTGAAGATCCCCTCCCCCTGCTGGAAAAGGCGGGCTTTCGCCTGCTCCGGCGGGAGGATCTGACCGCCGCCTGGCGGGACTATTATCTGGAGGCCCTGTGGCGGGAGGACGCGCCCTGCTGTCAGATCCCCCGGGGCAAATGCAGCTACTGGCTGCTGATCGCGCAAAAGGAGGAACAACATGGATCTCTTTGATCGGGTAATGGAACTGAGCCGCTACGGCTATTTCTGCAGCCAGATCCTTGCCATCCTCATGCTGGAGACCGTGGGCGAGGAAAACCCGGGCCTGGTGAAGGCTCTGGGCGGCCTCAACGGCGGCGTGGGCTTTTCCCAGGGCTGCTGCGGCTGCATGACCGGCGGCGCCTGCGTGATCTCCTACTTCACCGGCAAGGGCGAGGACACGGGCATGGACCACCCGGAGCACAAGAGCGCCCTGGGCGAGTTCACCCGCTGGTTTGAGGACGAGATCACCGCCGACTACGGCGGCATCGACTGCCGGGACATCACCGGCGGCAACCCCGCCAAGCGAGTGGAGCTCTGCCCCCAGATCATCGCCGCCACCTATGAGAAGTGCATGGAGATCCTGTCGGAGCGGGGGCTTTTGGAATGATCATCGGGAGGACCAAAAGCGTCTGTCCCCTGTGCCTGCGGGTGCTGGACGCCCAAAAGCGCGCGGAGCGGGACGGCGTATATCTGGACAAAAAATGCCCCGACCACGGGGCATTTTCCACTTTGATCTGGGAGGGGAACCTGGCCAGCTACACCCGATGGAACACGGAAAACAGCGCCGTGGATCCCCCCCGGGAGGGGAAAAAAACCGAAAAGGGCTGCCCCTATGACTGCGGGCTCTGCACCGAGCACCTGCGCAAGGGCTGCTGCACCCTGCTGGAGCTGACCCGGCGCTGCAATCTGCGCTGCCCGGTGTGCTTCGCCGCCGCCGGGGACGCGGGGCCGGAGAGCGACCTGCCCCTCGAGGAGATCGGGAGGCAGTACGACTACCTGATGGCCCACGGCGGGCCCTTCAACATCCAGCTCTCCGGCGGGGAGCCCACGGTGCGGGAGGATCTGCCGGAGATCATCCGCCTGGGGCGGGAAAAGGGCTTCTCCTTCTTCCAGCTGAACACCAACGGTCTGCGTCTGGCGGCGGAGCCCGGCTATGCCCGGAAGCTCAAGGAGGCCGGGCTCAGCACCGTGTTCCTGCAGTTCGACGGGCTGGACGATCAGGTTTACATAACGCTGCGAGGCCGTCCTCTTTTAGCGGAAAAGCTGCAGGCGGCGGAGGCCTGCGCCCGGGCCGGTCTGGGCCTGGTGCTGGTGCCGGTGGTCGCCGCCGGCGTCAATGAGGAGCAGATCGGCCCCATCCTGCGCTTCGCGCTGGAACACAGCCCCGGGGTGCGGGGCGTGCACTTCCAGCCCATCAGCTACTTCGGGCGCTGCGGCCTGAGCCGGCCGGAGCGGCCCCTGACCATCCCGGCGGTACTGCGGCGCATCGAGGAGCAGACCGACGGCCTCCTCCGGGCGGCGGACTTCAGCGGCGGCGGAGCGGAAAACCCCTACTGTTCCTTCCACGCCGGCTACCGCCTCCGCCCGGACGGGACTCTCAAGTGTCTCCCCCGCCGCTCCCAGAGCGGCTGCTGCTGCACCAGCTCCGACGACTCCCGCATCTCCGTAGCCGAGCAGTGGAGCGGCGCGGCCACGGACTTTGCCGCCGACGGAGCCCTGGCCGAGACCTCTTCTCTGGACGCTTTCCTGGAACAGGCCAGGCTCCGGACCTTCACCGTCTCGGGCATGATCTTCCAGGACGCCTGGAACCTGGACCTGGACCGGCTGCGCCGCTGCCACATCTGCGAGGTGGACAGCCGCTACGGCATGGTCCCCTTCTGCGCCTACAATCTCACCGATTCCGAGGGAAGATCCCTCTATCGCACATGAGCGGGCCGCGGATCGACGCCCTGCTGCGCCTGCAGGAGGGCATGGAAAGCGTCAGCCGCCGGGAGATCGAAGAGCTGCAGCTCAGAAAGCTCAACGCGCTGCTTCAGCGGGAAAAGGAACGGGGCGGCTTCTACCGGGACCTGCCGGAGAAGCTGGGCTCTCTGGCGGAGCTGGCTTCCCTCCCTTTCACCACCGAAGCGGATCTGACGGAAAACGCTGCGGGGCTGCTGCTCTGCTCCCAGAGCGACATTCGGCGCATCCTCTCCGACGCCACCTCCGGCACCACCGGAGCGGCCAAGCGGGTGTTCTACACCGAGGGGGACTGCGCCCGGACCGTGCAGCTCTTCATGGCGGGCCTGGGGGAATTCGTTTTCCCGGGAAGCGTGACGCTCATCGGTTTTCCCTATTCCGGCCCCTACGGGCTGGGAGATCTGATCGCTAGGGCGATAACAGACCTCGGGGCCCGGCCGCTGGCGCTTGCCCCCGGCCTCTCCTATGGGGAGCTGGAGGAGCTGCTGGAACGGGAACGGCCCGACACCTTTGTGGGCATGCCGGTGCAGCTTCTGAGCCTGCTGCGCGTCTGCGGCAGGGGGAGCCTGCGCCGGGCCCTGGTCAGCGGAGACGCCTGCCCCGAGGCGGTGCTGCGGGGCTGCGAAGCGCTGCTGGGCTCCCGGCTCTTCCCCCACTACGGCTCCCGGGAGATGGCCCTGGGCGGGGCCATCTGCTGCCCGGCCCATGAGGGGATGCACCTGCGGGAAAACCACGTGCTCGCCGAGATCGTGGACGAGGCGGGCCGTCTTCTGTCCCCCGGGGAGACCGGGGAGCTGGTGATCACCACCATCGGCATGGAGGCCATGCCCCTCATCCGCTACCGCACCGGGGATATCACCCGGATCCTGCCCGAGCCCTGCCCCTGCGGCAGTCAGGTGCTGCGGCTGGACGCCGTGCACCGGAAGGAGGGGACGGAGCTGGCGGCGCTGGATGAGCAGCTCTTCTCCCTGCCCTTTGTGGCGGACTATCGGGCCGAGCGCCGGGACGGCAGGCTTATTCTCACCGTCCTCACCTGCGGGGCGGGCGAGCTGCCGGACTTGGATGCGGAAACGAAACTGCGGCCGGTCACGAAGGCGGATCGGCCCCTGTATCTCAGAAAACGAAAGGTCGTGCAGCTATGACAGAGATCAAACGAATCGAGCCTGCGGAGGAGCCCTGCTGCGCACCGGCCGGCGGAACGACGCCGTCCCACGCCAGCGGCTGCCTGCTCTGCGGCAAGCCCCTGGTCTATTGGCCGGAGGCAAAGACGCAGGTCTGCGCCCTCTGCGGCAAGAAGTTCGAGAGCAACTGCGCCTGCGAGGACGGGCACTTCGTCTGCGACGACTGCCACCGGGCCGGAGCGGAGGCCTTCTTCCTGCCCCTGCTCTTATCCTGCAGTGAGAAGGACCCGCTGCAGCTCTTTGAGCGGGTGGTCGAGCTGCCCAGAGTCCACATGCACGGGCCGGAGCACCACTGCATCGTGCCCTGCGTGCTGCTGACCGCCTACCGCAACTGCGGCGGCGAGCTGGAGCTGGACAAGGCCCTGCGGGAAGCCCTGCGCCGCTCCAAGCAGGTACCCGGCGGCACCTGCGGCTATTGGGGCGTCTGCGGCGCGGCGGCGGGAGCCGGGATCTACATGAGCATCCTGCTGGGCTCCAGCCCGGTGCACAAGGACGCCTGGCCCATCCCCCAGCAGCTGGTGGCGGACTGTCTGCAGAGACTGGCCGAGGTGGGCGGGCCTCGCTGCTGCAAACGCACGGGGCGGCTCTGCATCACCCTGGCGGCCCAGCGGACGGCGGACTGGCTGGGGGTGGAGATGCCCCTTTCCGAGCCCCGCTGCCGGTACATGCGTCAGAACCGGGAGTGTATCGGGCAGGACTGCCCCTACTTCCCGCTCCCCCGCTGAGACGCCGCCTCGGCGGAGCGGGAGGAAACCAGCAGCCAGAGGCCGGCGAGAAGCAGCGCCGCGCCGCCGCCCCGGAGCAGGGTCGGGATCCCGGCGGCCAGCAGCAGGCAGCCCGTGGCCGTGGACAGGAGCCCGCAAAGGCCCTCGGCCCGTGCCGGTCCCAGGGCCGCCCGGGCCAGACAGGCGCAGAGCTGGCCCCCGTCCAGCGGCGGGGCGGGCAGCAGATTCAGCAGACTCAGCAGCAGGCTGAGGCCCGCCGAGAGGCAGAGCCAGTCCCGCTCCAGGGCCACCCCCAGACGGGAGGCTGCGAGCGCATAGAGCAGCCCCGCCCCAGGCCCGGCGCCGGCGATCAGCGCCCGGCCCAGGTCACCGGCGTCCCCGGCATAGTCCAGGGAAAAGCCTCCCACGCGCGCACGAAAGCCCGTCAGCCGCTGCCTCAGGGCCAGGATCGCCGCCAGGTGCCCCAACTCGTGGCACAGCACCGCGAGGGCCAGCGCCGCCAGCTCCTCCGGGCGCAGCAGTACCAGCAGCAGCGCTCCGGCCAGGGCCGCCCCGGGGCTGAGTTCCCAGCACAGGCGCTTCATGGGCCGGCCCCAGGCAGCAGCGCGGGGATCCGCTCTTCCTCCGCCCCCAGGGCCCGGCCCCAGGCCGCCACAGTCTCGCCGCCCCGGGGCCAGAGGGCAGCCTCCGCCCAGTCCCGCACTTCGGCGGCTGCGGCGGGAAACAGCAGACGCCACAGCAGCAACAGTATCAGGGCCGCCCAGAACAGCCCTCTTCGATCCCGCATTCCCTTCCCCCCTCCGGCAAGCATATGCCCCGGGCCCGGCCCTGATTCCCCAGTTCCAGGAGCCGCGCCGGAGCGCCGGTCGTTCGCCGGACGATTTTTGTCTCCTGCGGGACATTTTTTCTCTTGACAATTCCGGATGAGATCATTATACTAATAAGGCTGACGGGGTGTAGCGCAGCCGGTAGCGCGCATGGTTCGGGACCATGAGGCCGCGAGTTCAAGTCTCGCCACTCCGACCAAAAAAGGACAGTCCGCATTCTGCGGACTGTCTCTTTTTTCGTTGAAGCAGGCCGGCTTTTGCGGCCTCATGGTCCCGAACTGTACACCGCATGATAGAATCCGCACAAAAAGCCGGGCTTTGCGGAAAGGAGAGGATTTCGCGTGGATCAGAAGCATGGGGGGAGCAGTTTCCCGGAATCGATCCGACAGAGGATTTCCGGAAAGTCCTTCCGGACCGACGCCGTCGGGATGTCAAAAGCGCAGATCATGGTTTTTGACGACTGTGTGCTGAAAATCGTGCCCTATCAGGAGAAAAACGAGGAGACGATCCGCGTCATGCGCTGGCTGGAGGACAAGCTACCCGTGCCCCAGGTCCTCTGTTACGAAAGGGACGAAGAGCGTCAGTATCTGCTGATGAGCAGGATCCCGGGGAAAATGGCCTGTGATGGGTATTATCTGGAACGTCCGAAGGAGCTTGCGGCAAGACTGGCCGAAGCGATCCGGATGCTCTGGCGCGTCGACATTGCGGACTGCCCCCGCAGCAGGGACCCGGACGCCGAGCTCAGGGAGGCCAGGTTCCGGGTCGAGAACGGTCTGGTGGACGTGGATCAGGCCGATCCCGCGACCTTTGGGGCGGGCGGCTTCAAGGACCCCGCGCATCTTCTGGATTGGCTGGAACACAACCGGCCGGACTATGAACCCGTATTTTCCCACGGGGACCTGTGCCTGCCGAACATTTTTCTCGATAAGGGAAGAGTCAGCGGTCTGATCGATCTCGGGGCTGCGGGGATCGGCGACAAATGGAGAGATATCGCGCTGTGCTACCGCAGCTTAAAGCGGAACGCCGAAGGGGCGTACGGCGGGAAGGCATATCCGGAGACCCGGGCGGAAGCGGTTTTCGAAGCCCTCGGGCTTGCGCCGGATTACGAAAAGATCCGGTTTTATCTCCTGCTGGACGAATTGTTCTGATCCTCGGGCCGGGGTTACGGAAGCTTCTTCCTTTGATTTGACAATTGGAAACATTTCGGTTACAATAGGTCTGAAAGAAGGATGCTCCGGCTTTCTCCCCGGGAAGCCGCTCCTATGGAGGCAGCAAAATGGAACGGATCGGAAAGATCGACAAAAATCAATGCATCGTAAGCCTGGTTTTCTCATCCGCCGTGGTTCTGTGCGTCTGCATCGGCGTGGTGATGAACCTCACCACGCTGTACGATGAGAATTTTGACCATATGGGCCTGCGGACCTTCTGCATGTTCACGGTCAATTCCAACATCCTTACGGGGATCGGCATGTTTCTGACCATCCCCTATGCCATCGAGGAGCTGCGGAAGAGGAGCTACGTGGTGCCCGGCTGGCTGGTCGAGCTCAATTTCATGCTGGTGACCAGCATCGCCATCACCTTCCTGGTGTCGCTGTTCATTCTCTCGCCGGTCAAGGGCTTCGCGCTGATCTTCACCGGTTCGCGCTTTTTCCTCCACGGCGTCTGCCCCATTCTCGCGATCCTGACCTTCTGCTTCTTCATCAAGGATCACTATCTGCCCTTCCGCTCCACCTTTCTCACGCTGATCCCCGTATCCCTCTACGCCAGCGTCTACCTCGTGATGGTCGGTCTGATCGGCGAGTCGCGGGGAGGTTGGCCCGATTTTTACGGTTTTCTTACCAGGGTTTCGCCGTGGATCTCCATCTCGCTGTTCCTGCCCCTGACCTTCGGCGTCGCCACCGTGCTGCGGCTTCTCCACAATGCCAGCTGCAAGCGCTTCCGCGAGGAGGTCATGGGGGAGATGCGCCGTTATTATGAAAGCAGCGACCTGGAAAGCGCCGTGCGCCAGCTCGCCTCAAGGTTCGGGATCGGTCCCAGGGGCGATATCATGATCCCCCGGCGGATGATCCGGAATATCTGCAGCCTCGAAGATGACGACGAGCAGCTCAAGGAGCTCTGCCGCGTATATCTGGAGGCCTGCTTTGAAAACGCGGAAAGAGCCTGCGGCAAGGAAACCGACAGCTGCGACGACAACGGAAACTATACCGAAGCGCCCGACGGCTGTGACGGGGAGCTCGACGGCTCCTGCGCTCCCGAAGCACAAGCCTGATATCCGTCGGAACGCGAACAGAAAAAAATCTCCGGAGAACATGAGGCTTTCGCCCGTATTCTCCGGAGATTTTTTCTTTTTTTCCCCGCCCCTCGCCGGGGAGCTTTTCCCGAGAAGATATCCCGATCTGTATCAGTACGTCGCGGTGGCGAGGAAGCCGAAGGTCGTCTCCGGCGCTTCGATGACGGTGATGCGAAGCTTGGCGCCCTCCACGTTGAATTTCCAATACGCGGACTGCTCGTACACGTCCAGGGTCAGCAGGATGTCATAGGTCCCGTCGCCGTTGGAATAGGCCCCTTCCAGGACCACGTTGCTGATGGTGTTCCCCCAGGTGTTGACCCATTTCCGGTCCATCAGGGCCAGGTCCGCCCGGTAGCGCAGATCGCAGTCCTCGGCCACGTAGCGCATCAGATCCGGATAGTGCCGGTCCGCCCACTGGGTGCCGAAATAGCCGTAATAGGCCTCCAGAAAGGCCAGGGAGAACTGATACATGCGCTGGCAGGTCTCCTCGTCGCAGGCGGATTCGTATTCCTTCACTTCCCCCAGGGCGCTCAAGGGGAGCGCAATAGCCTCCGGCACACTCTCGGGCTTGACGTAATCCGCCGACAGCGGACTCACCAGCCAGGCGTCCGGCAGGGAGCGGGTGCCCGCGGCCTGGTTGGCGGAGCGGTTCACGGACTGGCCCTGATAGTACATGCTGGTGGAGTTGCCGCCGTCCATGTTGGAGGCGTTGACGCAGCCGAACTTGTCCGCCATGATGTCGATCAGGTCGGCAAAGGTCACGCCGATGCTGTAGCCCTGGCGGCCGTCCACCACCACCATGACGATGGCCCCGTCTTCCCGCTGGCCGATGGCCGTTCTGGCGCCGATGCCGCTGTCCAGCTGCTCCGGATCGGCCTTCTCGCCGTCCATCACCAGGCAGGGGCCGAAGCACACCGCGTCCCGGATGCCGATCAGCTCGCAGTCGTTTAAATCGTAGTAGCCGGACCAGAGATGGTCCTGATAGTCCAGACCGGCGATGGGGCCGTACAGCTCCCCCTCGAAGTTGAGGCCGCGGCTGTAGGTGATGCCGCGGGGGGGCCAGCCGGAGCCCTGGCCGTCTTCATCCTTGAAGCCGCCGGCGTTCATGCCCGCCACGGCGTCGTACTGCTCCGCCAGCACGTCCAGCGTCAGGCCCCGGCCGCCGTGCCGCTGGGGCTCGGGCAAAGCGGTGCCCACATACACGCGGGAGGGATCGAGAACGATCAGCGCATAGACCGTGGCGCCTTTGTAGTTGAACTTGTAGTCGATGATGCCGTCCCCGTCCTCATCCGTCAGAGTCTCTACAGGGATCGGCTCCGGCGTGGGCTCCGGGGTAGGCTCCGGCGTGGGTTCGGGCGTGGGTTCCGGGGTCGGCTCGGGCGTTGGCTCGGGCGTGGGCTCCGGGGTAGGCTCCAGAGTCGGCTCGAGCGTGGGCTCCGGCGTGAGCTCCGGGGTGGGCTCTGGGGTGGCGGCAGCCTCCGGGATCTCCACCACGGGAGGCGGAAGCGTCGCCCCCGGGGGGGACAGATAATCCGCCGCGGAGCTGCAGGCGCACAAGCCCAAGGTCAAAGCGGCTGCCAGCAGCAGCGCCAGCGTTCTTTTCCATTTTCCGTTCATCATGCCCTAGTTCCCTTCTGATACGATCAAGCAATAGTACAGCTTGAAATCTTCCGGCGGATTTGTGTCAGCCTGCGCTGCATCCCTTGGCAACACAGGAGTATTCCCTGCGGGCTGCGCCTTGTCTGACGCGAATCTGCCTCGGAATCTTTCCAAGCCGTCTTATTGGTCAATCGTATTCTCATGTTTCAACAAGAGAGACTGTACACTAATCCGTGAGACAAGTCAAGCCCAAGGCGGCGCGGCGCCGCATGTTTTTCCCGCTGGCGCATATACTAATACCGATCCATGATGGAAAAACGCCTTTTGTATCGTGGATAAGTATTTGCCGAGGTGATACGGATGAAATCAAAGGGCTGGGTCCCCTATGCCGGATGGATCCTGTTTGCGGAGGCCGTGGGCGGCCTGGCCGGGCTGCTGAATCGGTCCTCTATGGAAATCTACAACACGTCGATCCTGAAGCCGCCGCTCTCGCCGCCGGCTGTGGTCTTTCCCATCGCCTGGACGATCCTCTACGCGCTGATGGGCGTCAGCGCCGCCAGGATCTGGCTGAAGCCGCCCTCTCCGGGGCGCAGCCGGAGCCTGCGGCTGTTCCTGATCCAGCTGGCTTTCAACTTTATCTGGAGCTTTCTGTTCTTCTCCCTGCAGGCCTTCGGAATCTCCTTCCTGTGGCTGGCCGTGCTCTGGCTGCTGATCCTGCGGATGATTCTGTCCTTCTGGGACCTGGACCGTCCCGCCGCCTGGCTGCAGCTGCCCTACCTGCTCTGGGTGCTCTTTGCGGCCTATCTCAACCTGGGCGTCTGGAAGCTGAACGGATGAAAAAACGGAGACGCGGTTTCCCGCGTCTTCTGTTCGCTCAAAAAGCAAAACTCAATTCTTTTTCTGCCGGGCGGCCTTGTCTTTCCCTACGCCGCAGCCCGGGGCGGAGAGCAGGCAGTTGTGCTGGCAGCCGCCGCAGTGGAGGTCCCGTTTGGTCAGCAGGATCCGCTCCCAGGGGCGATAGCGGAAGATCCCGGTCCGGGCTCTGGTATAGCTCCGGACCCTTGCCCGGTCCAGCAGCTCCTCCGTCAGCAGGCAGTCCGCCACCAGGACACAGTCCTTCTCCGCCTCATCCAGCCGGGCCATCAGCTTTTCCGCCCGGGCGGCGATCTCCCGGCGGCTCTCCGGCTGGCCCTTGCCGCCCAGCCTTCTCTGCAGGCCGGCCATGCCCCGCCAGAGCCAGAGGGGATGCTCTCCCCTGTCCGTCCAGGGCTTGGCAAGCACCGGAGCCAGCAGCGCCTCCTCGGTGATCTTACCCCCCTCCACGCAGAGCTCCGCCGTCCTTCTCGCGGCGGGGGTCGGCGCGATCAGGATCTGTCCATTCTCCCAGGGCAGCTTTTTCTCCTGCCTGGGGCCGGGATCCTCCTCTTGCGCGCGTCGGCTCAAATCCTCAAAGGCAGAGGCGCCGCAGCGGGAGGGGCTGAGATTCTCCTTTTCGCCGGTGCAGATGATCCAGATCTTCATAACTGCTCCTTTTGAAAAAAGCGGCCCGATGGGCCGCTTCAAGCTGTCGACATCGTGTCGACAGCTTGAGCGGCAAAAATAGAAACGTCCGAAAAAGTTTCCATTTTTGCAGGATTGAACGTGAAGGGGGGCATACCCTCCCCCCTTCACAATCCCCCCATGCGTGTCGATACGCTGTCTTGGGGTTTTATTAGTTTGGGTTCTTATTGGTTTGGGTTCAGAATTTTCCGCTGTGGCCGCCGAAGCCGCCTCCGCCGCCTCCGCCGAAGCTGCTGCGGCCTCCGCCGCCCGAGGAGTGGGACTCCGTCTGGATCTTGGTCCGGGTCTCGGTCCGGTGGGTAAAGCGGTCCTCCCGGATGCGCAGGGTCGCGCTGCCGGGTACCACGTAATCCTCCGCGGTGGTGCGCTCCTTGGCGGTCTTCATCTGCGCCTTGAAGGTGGAGCAGACGATCAGCGCCGCGATGCTGGGTCCGCCCAGGGCGATCAGCAGACGCAGGGGCACGGGGAGCTTCCCGGTGACGCCGTAACGGTAGGTGTTGCCCGTATAGGCCTGGCCGCGGAAGGACTGGTCCTCCTTCTCCAGGCTGAGGTTGTGGGCCGCGGCGGTGCGCAGCACGTCCTCCGAGACGCTCAGATAATCCGAAAAGCCGCCTTCCCAGTCGTTCCTGCGGAAATCGTCCAGAAACGCGCTCTCGATCAGGTCCAGGTTATGGTCACCGAAGCAGTATTCCCCATAGTATCCGTAGTGGATGATGGAATAATCCCGATCCTGCATGCTCAGCAGCAGGAGCAGTCCGTCCCGGCCCGCGCCGCTGCCCATGTCATAGTAGGTGTAGATGTCCATGGCGCAGGCGTTCACGTCGCCGCTGGTGCGGTCGCGATAGTTCCAGACGGTGTAGATATACACATCAAAGTTCAGGTTCTGGCTGATCTCATTGGCCTTGCTCTCCAGCCGCAGCTCCTGATCCGCGGTGAGGATATCCGCCTCGTCGGTCACATGATTGACCCTGCCGTCGGCCCGGGGGGGCTGGGAGGCGGTAGTCGGGTCCGCCTGCACAGGCTCCGCGGGGGTCTCCGTGGGCTGGGGCTCGCTCTGCCCGGCGCCGTCGGTGACGCCGTAGCGGTACATCATGTAGGGGTAGGTCTGGCCGGGAAGGGTCAGATTCGTCTGATCCAGGCTCAGGTTGTTGGCCCGGGCGGTCAGCAGGATGTCCCCGCACTGGTTCAGGTAATCCTCCATACCGCCGGCCCAGTTGCCGCCGCCGCAGCCGTTCAGGAAGGCCGTTTCCGCCAGGCCCATGTTGTCTTCGCCGAAGCAGTAGCTGCCATAGCTGCCCCGGACGATCAGGGCGTAGTCCAACTCCTTCATGCTCAGCAGGAGCAGCACGCCGCTGCGGTCCGCCCCGGAGCCGAGGGAGAAGTACTCATAGAGCTGGCCGGCGCAGTCGACCACATCATCCCCGGGATACTCGCTGTAATCCTCCATGGTGACGATGTAGAGCTCCACCTGGCCCTGCTCGCTGTACTGAGCGGCCAGGCTCTCCAGTTTGGACAGCTGTTCGGCGCTCAGGATGCCGGCGGCGTCGGTGATATGGTCCAGGCCCGGCTCGGTCCCCTCCGCCAGGGCGGTGCCGCCGAAGCACAGGGAAAAGGCCAGCAGCAGGATCAGCGCGGTGCAAATCCGTTTCTTCATACCGCACCTCCCTCAGAGCAGGAAAAAGATCGCCAGCAGGATCGCCGCCAGCGGTCCCGCAATGGCGCCGAACCAGCCCCAGTACCGGCCCATGGACACCGGCAGATCGCCGATGAGCTTGCCGGTCTGGCCGTTCATGGCAAAGAGGAAGCTCTGATCCTTCCAGCGGGTGGACAGCAGCCAAACCGGCAGCATCACGTACTTCACCGCGCCGCGGCGGACGAGCACGTTCTTCCCCAGGGGGGTGGTGCTGGAATAGCCCTTCACCGTGCCGGCGATGATGGACTCGGTGGTGTTGGCCGCGCGCCGTCTGGCCCGCTGGGCGCACTCGTCCACCTCCACGTCGTAGCGCTCCGCCAGGAAGCCCGGCATGTAGGCGGTGGAAAAGGGCTTCAGCTCCGAGAAATTATAGGGCTCGATGGCGTCCATATGGGCGTCGGGCATTTTCCGGGAGCTGTCCGCCGGGATGCGCTGAAAGTCCACCGTGCCGGCCCGGCGCACGTCGTAGTGATCCGTAACGGTGACCATATAGTCGCCGGAGCGGTGACTGGAGGACTTGGTGGCGGCATAATGCAGGTCCGCGTCCCCCTGCCCGTCGAAGAGCCAGAAGGGCACGTACACGCCCTTGATCTCCTCGATGTGGTTTTCCTCCGTAAAGGCCCTGGGCAGCAGGCGCTTGCCCTTGTAGAAGTTCCGCAGGGCCGTTTTGGCGGCTTCCTTGTCCAGCTTGAAGGGCAGGATATAGTCCGGCTTCAGCATGCCGTGGAACTGTCCGGGCACCACGGTGGGGTTGCCGCAGTAGGGGCAGCTGGTGGCGGCGGTGGTCGCGTCGCAGATCAGCTCCGCGCCGCAGCTGGGGCAGTTGTAGGACTTCATGCCGGCCTGAATCTGCTCCTGTTCCCACTCGTCCATGGTGCCGGCGGCTGCCTGAGCCTCCTCCTTGGCCTGCTGCTGCACAGCGGCCTGGGCGGCCTGATCCAGCTTGTCCTGATACAGGGCCTCGATCTCCTGCACCGGGAAGCTGCTGCCGCAGAAGTCGCAGCAGAGCTTGCCGCTGGCGCCGTCAAAGCGCAGAGGGCCCGTACAGGCGGGGCACTGATAGTTGGTGATTTTCGAGGGCATATCTGTCCTCCTCTCGTTTCATGCTTTCTCCCCGGGCGGGGAGAGGATCCGCCGATCCTTCCGGACAGGCATGGGAAGGCACGGCGGCAGACCTTCGGCCATGCCGCCGCGCCAGGCCCGTCAGGGATCAGCCGACGATGTCGTTGTTGTCAAAGGGATCGCCGCACTCGGGGCAGAACTTGGGAGGGGCAGAGCCGGCTTCCGGCTCCCAGCCGCACTTGTCGCAGCGGTACTGGGGAGCGGCGGCGGGCTTCTTGGTGCCGCACTCGGCGCAGAACTTGCCCTTGTTCACCGCACCGCAGGTGGGGCAGGTCCAGCCGGGAGCGGCTTCGGGCTTCTTGGCGCCGCACTCGGGGCAGAACTTGCCGGTGGCCTTGGCGCCGCAGCTGGGGCAGGTCCAGGCGTTGGCGGCAGGAGCGGCCGCAGCGGGAGCCGCGGGGGCGGCGGGCTGCTGGCCCATCTGGTACAGGCTCTGGGCGTTGAAGCCGCCGGCCTGGCCGGCCATGCCCATGCCCATGAAGGCCATGGCGGGACCGGCGTTGGTGTTGGAGGCGGCAGCCTGCATGGCGGCAGCCTGGGCGCCCACCAGGTGGGCGGCGGCCATGTTGGGATTGCGGAAGGTGGCGTTGCGCTGCAGCTCCTTGATCATGGCCTCGTCTTCCTCGCTGGCCTTGACGCTGGAGACGCCGATGGAGGCGATCTCAATGCCGCGCAGGTCGCGCCACTTGGCGGACAGCTCCTCGTTCAGGGCGTAGGCCAGCTCGGTGGTGTGGCCGGGCAGGGCGGAATAGCGGATGCCCTGGTCGGAGATGCGGGCAAAGGCGGGCTGCAGAGCGGTCAGCAGCTCGCTCTTCATCTGGCTGTCCAGCCGGTCGCGGGTGTAATTGTCCGTCACGTTGCCGCAGACGTTGGTGTAGAACAGCAGGGGGTTGGAGATCACATAGCTGTACTCGCCGAAGCAGCGGATGGAGATGTCGATATCCAGACCGATATTGTTGTCCACCACGCGGAAGGGCACGGGAGAGGGAGTGCCGTACTTGTTGCCGGTGAGCTCCTTGGTGTTGAAGTAGTAGATGCGCTGATCCTTGGGGGCCTCGCCGCCGAACGTAAAGCGCTTGCCGATCTGCTTGAACACGTTCAGGATGCCCTCGCCCAGCTTGCCGGAGAAGATGGAGGGCTCGGTGGAGGAGTCATAGATGTACTCGCCCGGCTCGGCGCAGACGTCCACGATCTTGCCCTGCTCCACGATCAGCATGCACTGTCCGTCGGCCACGGCGATGACGGAGCCGCTGGAGATGATGTTGTCGCTGCCCTTGGTGTTGGAGGAGCGGCCGGAGTTGCGCTTCCTGCCCTTGACGGCCAGGACGTTGGTGGGCAGAGCCTCGCAATAGAAGTACTCTTTCCACTGGTCGGCAAGAACGCCGCCGGCGGAACCCAATGCTGCAGAAATAAGACCCATAGTGTTTTCTCCTTTCCTTATTTGCAAATGGTTTTTTTGTTTCAGAATGCTTCGGGACCAGATGGATCCCGCTACTTCCCTACTGTCAAATATAGTGGAATACGGCGCAAAAATCAAGGGGCATTTGCGGTTTTCCGGGGTGCCGCGCCGTGTACCGGAAGCTTAGACGAATTTTGCGCGCTTTCGTTCCCCCGCCGGGGCGAAAAGCGCGGCAGCCCGCGGCGGATGAGGTCCCCGCGAAGCGGACGAGCCGTGCCCCGTGACCGCGGGCGCTTCATGAAGCGCCCCTACGGCGCGGGGGGAGGAGGCGCGTGTAGGGGCCGGCCCCCTGGACGGCCCGGCGGGACAGCGCTGTTTTTTGAATAACAAAGGGCGAATCCGTATTCTGCGGGATGCGGATCCGCCTTTTTTGTGCCGTAGCAAGCTGGGCGCGGCGGGTCGCCGAGGGCGTCGACCCCTACGGTGGGGAGGAAGGCAACCCGCGTAGGGCGCGATGCCCTCATCGCGCCCTACGCGGATCACGCACACGGGGGCAACGGCCGGGGACGGACGTGTGTACGGGACGGCGGGCGATTCGTGAAGCGCCCCTACGGCTGGGGACGAACATCGGCGCGGAACGCTGGAGGGGACAAGCCCCTCCCCTACGGCGGGGGACGGAACGTCGGCGCGGATCGGCGGGCGACCAAAGGTCGCCCCTACGGGCGCGGGACGGCGTCGAAAAAACCGGCAAAAAAGGGATTGATTCTTTTTCGCTTCCGTGCTATACTGCTTTCACACGCGGATGTAGTTCATCGGTAGAACGCCGGCTTCCCAAGCCGATAAGGGGGGTTCGATTCCCCTCATCCGCTCCAAAAAGGACAGGTCCATCCGGGCCTGTCCTTTTTGTATTCTTCAGTTTTCAGTTTTCAACAGGAGATTCTTTGCCACTTTGCTCCTGTGGATGACAATGTGTTCTCCCGCCTTGCTCTCCCATTTTCCCCCGAAATGACATCGTCAGGTCAAAACCATGGTTTTCGACTTTTTCGTCGTTAGACAGGCCGACGGACTCGGTTCTCTCCGATGCTGACTTCTCGAGAAGGAAAAACTCCTCAAAGGCCAGATAAGCCTCATGCGCATCCACGTGTGCGGCAAAGCCCGAAGCCTTCAACAGCGGAATATGCTTCTCACTTTTCGTGCCGTCGCCCTTCACCACAGTGTGATGGTTCATGCTCTCCATGACTCTGTAATTACCGTGATGGATCGCATCTGTGAGCGTGCTGAGACGGCCAAGGATTTTCTCCCTGTCATAGCGGGACCCGGTTCCACGGGTATAGCTGGTGATCCGCCATAGGATGTCATAACCAAAGCTGATGATCTCCAGTCCGATCAGGCGGCGCGGCCTGTCATAATCCTTCCAGGAAGACAGCAGCTCCACAGAATAATCCGTGGGCCTGCAGCCTTCCGGGCTTTCCCCGTCCTCAACCAGGAACAGCCAGAAGCAATGGCAGATCTGGAGTAAAACGAAGCTGTATCTGTCGTATTCTCTCCTGCCGCGCCGAGCGGGTCTGGCGTTCCACAGATGCTCGCACACAAGCTCTTTTGTGAGTGTAAAGGAGGCTGTGCGGTCGAACACGATGGAGTCGTCCCGATAGACGCCCTGCCAATAATCGTAATAATCTGCGTTTTTATCAATGATTCGCATTCTCTTCTCCAGGTTTTTCTCCCTTGGTTTTCCCCGTCCCCGTCAATCATGAGATATGACCGCGTACCAGTTTGTGTCGATCTGCTGATCGGCTTCGAAGTTTCCGAAAGAGCCCCGAGGGATCACTCCGTCCGCCCGGTAAGCGACATAGTGCTCATAGCCCCACTTTTCGTAATAATAGAAATAGACCTCATGATCGTTCGCAAAAATGCACAGGAGGGGACTTTGTTCAAACAGAGGCTCGGCTGCCTGTAGGAGCGCGAGACGTTCCGCTTCGGGGATCAATAGCTCTGTGGAAAGAATCAGCGCGGCCTCCGATGCTCCGTCCGTGTTTTTTGTCTCCGTATCCGGCCTTGAAATGCGAAGCCCGGCGCCCTTGCTTAAATCGCTCTGATCCTCAAACAGGGCGACGATCTGCTCTTGTACCGCCTTGAACTCTTCCCGATTCGCAAGATACATCCTCTCCATCTCCGCCACAGAAAGCTCCCGCCGGGGAGTCGAGCCTTCGCAGCCAATGAAAAACAAGCACATGCACAACACGCACAGAAAGAGCAGGAGAGATTTCCGGGTTTTCATTTCTTCGTTCCCCCATCACAGGATGATAATTACGCAGGCGTAACGGAAGCCCAGATGCCTTCGTCCCTACTACCGGTATAACGGATGAGCGCGCGAAAAGGTTTCAAGTCAAATATAAACGACAAACAGATTCATTTCAAGCATCAAAACCGCTTTCTCCTCGGGCCCCTTCGCAAAGTCCGGCTTCCCAAATGCTCAAAACTGTGCTATGCTGAAAAGGTAATCCGAAACGATCGGAGGATCGCGCCATGGGCAAACGCTGTCTCATCATATCCGGGGGTGACTTCGCCCCCTTCGACCAGCCGGAGGAGGATGTTTTCGTCATCGCCTGCGACCGGGGCTACGACTACGCCCGGCGCTGCGGCGTGCGGCCGGACCTGGTGGTCAGCGATTTCGACTCCTACAGCGGCGAAGTGGAGAGCGGCATCCCGGTGCGTCATCTGCCCACGGAGAAGGACGACACCGACACCATGAGCGCCCTGCGCCGGGCTCTGGAAGCCGGCTGCACGGAGATCACCCTGGTCTGCGCCCTGGGCGGGCGGCTGGACCACAGCCTGGCCAATCTGCAGACAGCGGCCTTCGCGGCTCAGCGCGGGGCAAGCGTCCGCATCCTGAGTCCGGACACGGAGATCCAAACCCTGCGTAACGGGACGCTGCGCCTCCCCCGGCGGGAGGGCTGGTCCCTGTCCGTCTTCTCTGCGGGGGAAGTATGCCGGGGCGTGTGCATCCGGGGCGCCAAATACCCGCTCACCGACGCGGAGCTGCGCTGGGACTTTCCCCTGGGCGTCAGCAACGAGTGGGCGGCCGGGGAGGCGGAGATCTCTGTCCGGGAGGGCACGCTGCTGATCGTCGAGTGCCATATGTCGTAAATATTATGTAAACCATATAGATGCAAAAAACCGGGGATTTCCATATGGAAGTCCCCGGTTTTATTCCTTTTGTTTTATGTTATGTTAACTTATTCTCACTCGCTCAGCAGCTCCACGATCTTCTGGTAATAGGCCTCGGCGTCCTTCCGGAAGCGCTTCTCCATCTTCTTCGCCTGTTCCTCTCCGGAGCAGAGCAGCTGCAGATGGATCATCTCTCCCTTCCCGTCGGCCACGGCCAGCTCCACCATGCAGCCCTTCTCGTCGACGGTGTGGCGGGCGGTGATCATGGCCTGGCGGCGCATCCGCTCCTCCACCGGGGCAATGCGCTTCAGCGCCCGGGAGCGCACGGAATAGGGCAGGCTGCTCTCCACCGCGTCGGCATTGCGCACGCCCTTGTCGGTGATCCGGAAGCCGTCCTCGTCCTCGGTCATGTGGCCGCTCTGCAGCAGCTCGCTGATACAGTCGGAGTAATCAAAATAGCCGATGCCGCCGTCCACCTGGCACAGCTCCAGCAGCGTCTCCGGGTCCACCGGCGCGGGCAGCCGGCGCAGCACAAAGAGGATGAGGATCTTGATATCCAGTTTATCGTGAATGAAACCCAGCTGATCCATGCCAAGCCCTCCCCTGTCGTTCCTTTTTTCTCTATTATACTGCGATCCCGGCTTTTTTCAAGGAAAAATTCACAGTCCGGCGCGGGAGCGCATAGACTGTAACGAATCCCAAGGACAGGAGGCTTTTCTATGGCAGATCGCGTCATGCCCGGACCGGTGAACAAAGAGGCCGTGATCCGGGAAGCCGTATCCATCAACACCCGAAAGATCTTTGACAGCTGCCGCGACAAGGACTGCATCGAAGATCTGCGCGTCTACCCCACCCAGAGCTCCCAGACCTACATAGACAGCGCCCTGAGCATCCGGCCCCGGAAGGCGGAGCTGCTGTACTGCGCGGTGAATGTGGAGCCCATCAGCTTCAACCGGGGCTGGTTCACCGTGGACTGCACCTACTTCTACCGGGTCACCGGCGAGACCTTCCCCAACGGGCAGACCGTCCTGGGCCTGGCGGTGTTCGACAAGCGGGCCATGCTCTTCGGCAGCGAGGGCAGCGTCAAGAGCTTCTCCTCCCAGGATCCGAATCCCACGGTAGACACCGACGATCTCCCGATCGCGGAGGTCAACGCGGTGGATCCCATCGCCCTGCACATGAAGGTGGTGGACGCCGCGGCCCCCGGGGACACGGATCTGGACCAGCGGACCATCCCCGATTTCATCGCCGACGCCTTCCCGGAGGAGCTGGTGCTGACGGACGCGGGACGGCGCTGGTACACCAGCATCGGCCAGTTCAGCATCATCCGCCTGGAGCGGGACACCCAGCTGCTGATCCCGGCCTACGAGTACAGCCTGCCGGAGAAGGAGTGCCCGGGTTCGGACCAGGGCGATCCCTGCGAGCTGTTCAGCAAGATCCGCTTCCCGGTGGAGGAGTTCTTCCCGCCCAACAGCGTGGAGGGAGCCCAGGATTATCGGAGCATGCTCTGAAGAAGGCCGCGCAGGCTTCTCCGAGCAGGCAGCACACAATGACCGTCCCAAGGGGCGGTCATTGTGTTATGTAAACCTTTTGAAGGAGGCGGTTTTTAAATAGCAGATAACATGTTATGTTAACTACTTTGGGGGAGACAAATATCAACAGCGAGAACTGTGTTATGTTAACCTTTAGGATTGAAAACAAAGGGCAAATTGCGTTTTGTTTCTAATTATGTAAACCTGTAGCCTGCTGGCCCCAGTCTCAACGATTGTTTTATGTTAACCATTTTATGTTGACTGCTTATGCGCAAAACAGCGGGAGGACACAAGGGCCCACTCCCGTAAGATAGTTTTATCGTCTTTGCAGGGACGGCATGGCATTTTGTCATGCCGTTTCCTGCTTCATCAGTTCATTCAGCGGGATA
>CACYLY010000032.1 GCA_902775355.1 Oscillospiraceae bacterium | reverse complement strand
GCTTCCGTCATCAAGGAGCTGATGGAAAACGCCTTTGACGCCGGGGCCCGGAACATCACCGTGGAGCTGCGGGCCGGCGGGGCCACCTATATCCGCGTCACCGACGACGGCTGCGGCATGGCCCCCGAGGACGCGGGTGTGGCCTTCCTGCGCCACGCCACCTCCAAGCTTCACGACGCCCGGGGCCTGGAGGCCATCGGCACCATGGGCTTCCGGGGCGAGGCTCTGGCCGCCATCTCCGCCGTGTCCCACATCGAACTGCGCACCCGCCGCAGGGGGGACGCGGAGGGCACCCGGGTGACTCTCACCGCCGGGGACATTCAGGACATGGGCCCGGTGGGCTGCCCGGAGGGGACCACCATGATCGTGCGGGACCTGTTCTACAACACCCCCGCCCGGCTCAAATTCCTGAAATCCGACCGGAGCGAGGCCGCCGCCTGCGTCCAGGCGGCCCTGCGCTGCGCCCTGGGCCGGCCCGAGGTCTCCGTGCGGCTGATCCGGGACGGGAACGAGGAATTCTTCTCCCCCGGGGACGGGCGGCAGGACTCCTGCGCCTACGCCCTGCTGGGCCGGGATCTGGCCGCCTCCCTGCTCCCCTGCCGGGGCGAGGACGAGGGCATGAAGCTCAGCGGCTTCGTGTCCAGCCCTTCCGCGGGCCGGGGCAACCGGGGCGCTCAGTATTTCTTCTGCAACGGCCGCTTCATCAAGTCCCAGCTGCTGCAGGCCGCCCTGGAGCAGGCCTATAAAAACTCCCTGCTCACCGGGCGCTACCCCGCCTGCGTCCTGTATCTGGATCTGAGCCTGGGCAGCGTGGACGTGAACGTGCACCCGGCCAAGACCGAGGTGAAATTTTCCTACGAGCGCAAGGTCTTCGACCTGGTCTATCACGCGGCCCTCTCCGCCCTCCAGGGGGAGGACCGGCTGGCCGCCGCCCCCGCCGAGGCTCCGGTCCCCGGGCCGGTCCCCGCGCCGAAGCCGGAGGCCCGGAAAAGCGCAGCCCCGAAGCCGGACTTCTTCCGCAGCATGAGCGCGGAGCAGTACCGGGCCGCCCAGGCCCCCGCGCCCGTTTCGCGGCCCGGACCGGGCGCGGCGGAGGAGCCCTTCGCCGGCGGCACCCTGCGCCTCCACGCGCCGGAGATGCACGAGCAGACCCGCCTGGATCTGACGCCGCCCCCGATTTCGACGCCTTCCGACGAAAAAAACCAGGCCCCGAGCGCTTTTGCGCCCGCTGAGGCCGGAAAAAATGTGGAAAACTCTGTTCAAAATGTGGAAAGCGCGCCTCTGCCCGACCACAAGATACTGGGTGAGGCCCTGAAGACCTACATCCTGGTGGAGGTGGGAGACCAGCTGCTGCTCATCGACAAGCACGCAGCCCACGAGCGCATGAACTTCGACCGGCTGAAGGCCCAGGACCGGCAGATCATGTCCCAGGCCCTGCTGGCCCCCGCCGCCCTGCGCCTGGACGAGGGGGACGGGGAACTGCTGGAGCGCAACGCCGCCCTGCTGAACGAGCTGGGCTTCGAGCTGGAGCCCTTCGGCCTGCGGGAGTACATCATCCGCGCCGTCCCGGCGGACATCCTGCCCGGGGACGCCGTGCCCACTCTGGAGGAGATCCTGGAGAAGCTGCGCCGGGGTAAGACCCCGGACCCCGCCGCCGCCCGGGACGAGATCCTGCACACCGTGGCCTGCAAGGCCGCCATCAAGGCCGGCTGGAACACGGACCGCAGGGAGCTGGAGCGGATCGTGGAGGAGGTGCTCTCCGGCCGGGTGAAGTACTGCCCCCACGGCAGGCCCGTGTCCGCGGTGCTCACGAAAAAGGACCTGGACAAGATGTTCAAGAGGATCGTGTGATGAACAAGGTCATCGTCGTCTGCGGCCCCACCGCCACGGGAAAGACCGCCCTGGGCATCGAGCTGGCCCTGGGCCTGGGGGGCGAGATCGTCTCCGCCGACTCCATGCAGGTCTACCGCCGCATGGACATCGGCACCGCCAAGGCCACCGCCGAGGAGCGCGCCCGGGTCCCCCACCACATGATCGACGTGTGCGAGCCCTGGGAGGACTATTCCGTTTCCCGCTACGTGCAGGAGGCGTCCCAAGTCTGCGACAGGCTGCTGGCCGCGGGCAAGGTCCCCGTGATCGTGGGCGGCACCGGGCTCTATATCGACTCGCTCCTTTCCGGCCGGGACTTCGCCGGACGGGAGGAGGGGGACGAGGGCCTGCGCGCCTCCCTGAACGCGGAATACGACGCCCTGGGGGGTCCTGCCATGCTGGAGAAGCTGCGCGCCTTCGACCCCGCGCGGGCGGAAAAGCTCCATCCCGGGGACAGGCGCCGTATCGTCCGGGCCATCGAGATCTACAGGCTCACCGGCAAGACCATCACCCGGCACGACGAGGAGACCCGGGCCCTGCCGCCCCGCTACGAGGCCCTGACCGTCGCCCTGAGCTTCGCCGACCGGGCGGCGCTCTACGCCCGCATCGACCGGCGGGTGGAGCAGATGGTCTCCGCCGGGCTCTTTGAGGAGGTGGAGGGGCTTTTGAAAGACGGGCTCTCCCCCGCCTGCACCGCCATGCAGGCCATCGGCTACAAGGAGGCGGCCCAGGCCCTGCGGGGGGAGCTGAGCCGGCAGGAGGCCGTGGCCCTGATCCAGATGAACAGCCGCCGCTACGCCAAGCGCCAGCTCACCTGGTTCGGCCGGAATCCCAAAGCCCGCTGGATCCTCTGGGACAAGGCGCCGGACCCGGCGAAAGCGCTGCAGCTCTTAGAGTGAACAGATAACAGATAACAGTGAACAGTGAACAGAGCTATAAGCCGTGAAATGGCGCTGTTTCAATCATCCCCGAAGGGGATACCATATCTGTTCACTGTTCACTGCTCACCGTTCACTTTTTCCTGTTCGTCCCTGCTTTCGACCCTTTTCGTCCCCCGCTCCGGTTTATGATAAGTTGTCCGCACAGACGGACAAATACATAAAAAGGAGCAGAACTTATGCAAAAGACACTGAATCTCCAGGACGCGTTCCTCAACCAGGCCCGGAAGGACCGGCTCAACGTCACTATGTTTCTCATGAACGGTTTTCAGCTTCACGGCGTGGTCCGGGGCTTTGACGGCTTCACCGTGGTGCTGGACTCCGAGGGCAAGCAGCAGCTCATTTACAAGCACGCCATCTCCACCATCGTCCCGCCCAGGCCGGTGAATCTGGAAGAAGAGTGAACAGATAACAGATAACAGGGAACAGAGTTATTCCGCAGCGCGGCGCTGTTTCAGTCATCCCCGAAGGGGATACCATATCTGTTCACTGTTCGCTGTTCGCTGTTCGCTGTTCGCTGTTCACCGTTCACTGTTCACTGTTCTCTTTTCACTGTTCACTGTTCACTGTTCGCTGTTCACTTTACAGAAAGAAGGCTGGTATCGTCATGACCATCGCCGAAAACGTCGCAATCGTCCGTGAAAACATGGCCCGGGCGGCCCTGGCCGCCGGCCGGGACCCCCGGGAGATCCTGCTGCTGGCCGCCAGCAAAATGAACGACGCCGACCGGGTCCGCCAGGCCATCCGGGCCGGCGTGGACTGCTGCGGGGAAAACCGGGTCCAGGAGCTGCTGGAAAAGCAGGCCCAGGGGGCCTACGAGGGGGCGCCGCTGCACTTCATCGGCCACCTGCAGAAGAACAAGGTCAAGCAGCTGCTGGGCCGGGTCTCCCTGATCCACGGGGCGGACAGCCGGGAGCTGCTGGAGACCGTCTCCCGCCTGGCCGCCGCCCGGGGCCTGACCCAGGACCTGCTGCTGGAGGTGAACATCGCCGGGGAGGCCTCCAAATCCGGTTTTTCGCCGGAAGAGATCCCGGAGGCCCTGGCCTTCGCCGCCGAGCTTCCCGCGCTCCGGGTCCGGGGCCTGATGGCAATTCCCCCCATTTGCGCTTCCCCCGAAGAAAACCGACCTTTTTTTCTCCGAATGCAGAAGCTTTTTATTGACAATGGCGAAAAAAAATACGATAATATACGCATGGATTTTTTGTCTATGGGGATGAGCGGCGATTATACCGAGGCCATCGCCTGCGGCGCCAACCTGATCCGGGTCGGCAGCGGCATCTTCGGCCCTCGGCACTACTGATCCGGAGCCCCTTCCCCCGACCACTGCACACTGGAGGCACTATACCATGGGTTTCATGGACGAACTCAGAAAACTCACCCAGCCCTACGACGACGACAACGACTTCTTCGAAGGGGCGGACAGCAGCCTGCGGGAAGCGCCGCAGCCCAGCGCCGCCCAGCGGGAGTTTGAAAGCGTTTTCGGCAGCGAGCCCGCCGGCAAGCCCGAGCCCGCGGAGGAAGCGCCGCGGCAGCCCGCCCGGGAAGGCGCGTCGGAGGGCGGCCTCTTCGGCGGCCTGGGCCGCAAGACCCGCAAGGCGCCCCGGGAGCGCGTGGTGGACGTGGGCGGCAACGAGACCAAGGTCATCCTCTTCGCCCCCAAGACCTTTGAGGAGGCCGGGGACCTGGTCAGCCACCTGATGGCCTATCACTCCCTGGTGATGACGCTGGACAACATCCCGACGGACAGCGCCCGCCGCCTGCTGGACTTCATGTCCGGCATCACCTTCGCCCTGCAGGGGAAGATCACCCCCATCTCGGCAAAGACCTATTTCATTTCTCCGGAAAATGTTGATCTGCTCGGCGCCAAGCCCGAAACGCCGGAAACCGACGGTCAATATTTATAAAAAAACAAAGAATTATTCATTGGAAAGGTGGATATTGATATGATTACTGCGCAGGACATTCGTGAAAGAACCTTCGAGCGCGCCCGTGTGGGCGGTTACGACGCTGCCGCTGTGGACGATTTTCTGGACCAGCTGGCTGAGGAAGTCGCCGCTTCTCAGAAGAATACTTCCGTTCTCAAGCAGAAGATGAAGATCTTGGCCGACAAGGTCGCGGAGTATCGCGACAACGAGGAGGCGCTGAATCGGGCTGTTCTGTCCGCGCAGAAGCTGGCCGTCCAGATCGAGCAGGAAGCCAGGGACCGCGCCGCCGCCATGCTGGCCGACGCCGAGCGTCAGGTAAAGGAGCGCCTGGGCTCCATCGAGGACGAGGAAGAGCGCGAGAAGAGGAACCTGGAAGAGGCCAAGGCCGCCACCGCCAAGTACTTCGAGGCGGTCCGCGCCCTGTGCAAGGGCCAGCTGCAGCAGCTGGACGCGATCGTGGGCGAGTTTGTCCCCGCCGAGGAGCCCGTGGAAGAGGAGCCTGTTGAAGAGGAGCCTGTTGAAGAGGACGCTCCCGCTGCGGACGATCTGGACGCCGTGGCCGCTCAGCTGGGGCTGGACGCCACCCAGGCCTTCGACCTGTAAGTCGGCCCGGCGGAGCCGATCCCTTCGCTCTGCCGTTTGATTCTACGTCACCGCATGGAACCGGAAGGGGCGAGCGCTGCGGCGCACGCCCCTTAGTTCCGTTTTTCCGGATTCTTTCGTCCATTCATATAAACACAGGAGAATATCTCTATGTCACAGGATTTCAACGCCACTTTGAACCTGCCGAAAACCGATTTCCCCATGCGGGCCGGTCTTCCCAAGCGGGAGCCGGACATGCTGAAGCACTGGGAGGAATTGGATCTCTATAACGAGCTGCTGAAGAAGAACGAGGGCCATCCCCGCTTCTCCCTCCACGACGGGCCTCCCTTCTCCAACGGCAACATCCACATGGGCCACGCCCTGAACAAGACCATCAAGGACTTCATCGTCCGCTCCTATGCCATGCGGGGCTACTACACCCCCTATATCCCCGGCTGGGACAACCATGGCATGCCCATCGAGAGCGCCATCATCAAGGAGCAGAAGCTCAACCACAAGGCCATGTCCGTGGCCGATTTCCGCTCCGCCTGCCAGGCCTATGCCGAGAAGTACGTGCAGAAGCAGCGGGAGGGCTTTATGCGCCTGGGCGTGATCGGCGACTGGGATCACCCCTACCGCACCATGAGCAAGGGCTTCGAGGCGGACGAGGTGCGTATCTTCGGCAAGATGTACCGCAACGGTCACATCTACAAGGGCTTCAAGCCCGTGTACTGGTGCCCCAAGGACGAGACCGCCCTGGCCGAGGCCGAGATCGAGTATCACGACGACCCCGTCACCACCGTCTACGTCCGCTTCCCCCTCCATGACGACAAGGGCAAGCTCTCCCATCTGGACAAGAGCAAGCTCTCCTTCCTGATCTGGACCACCACCACCTGGACCCTGCCCGGCAACCTGGGCATCTCCCTCCACCCGGACGAGAGCTACGCCATCGTGAAGCTGCCCGACGGGGAGATGCTGGTCCTGGCCGAGGCGCTGATCGAGAGCGTGATGAAGGCCGGCGGCGTGGAGAGCTGGGAGATCGTGGAGACCCACCCGGGCCGCTTCTTCGAGTACATGCTGGCGGATCACCCCTTCCTGCCCAAGACCAGTCTGGTCATGCTGGCCGACTATGTCACCATGGACTCCGGCACGGGCCTGGTCCACACCGCCCCCGGCTTCGGCGCCGACGACTACAACACCTGCAGCCGCTACGGCATTGAGATGGTGGTGCCTGTGGACGATCAGGGCCGCCACACCGAATACGCCGGCAAGTACGCCGGCCTGGGCACCGAGGAGTCCAACCCCGTCATCCTGGCCGATATGAAGGCCAGCGGCGTGCTCTTCGCCTCGGAGCGGATCATCCACAGCTATCCCCACTGCTGGCGCTGCAAGAACCCGGTGATCTTCCGGGCCACGCCCCAGTGGTTCTGCTCGGTGGACTCCTTCAAGGAAGAGGCCATCAAGGCCTGCGAGGACGTGAAGTGGATCCCCGGCTGGGGCAAGGACCGTCTGGCCGCCATGATCCGGGAGCGCAGCGACTGGTGCATTTCCCGCCAGCGCCGCTGGGGCCTGCCCATCCCCGTGTTCTACTGCGAGGATTGCGGCAAACCCGTCTGCACGGAGGAGAGCATCGAGTCCGTGGCCTCCATCTTCGAGAAGGACGGCAGCAACGCCTGGTTTGACCGGGAAGCCGCCGCGCTCCTGCCCGAGGGCTTCACCTGCCCCCACTGCGGCGGGAAGCGCTTCACCAAGGAGACCGACACCCTGGACGGCTGGTTCGACTCCGGCTCCACCCACTACGCCGCCATGCAGCGGGACCAGGGCTTCTGGCCCTGCGACATGTACATGGAAGGCGGCGACCAGTATCGCGGCTGGTTCCAGTCCTCCCTGCTGGTGGCCGTGGGCGCCCTGGGCAAGGGCTCGCCCTACCGGGAGTGCCTGACCCACGGCTGGACCGTGGACGGCGAGGGCAAGGCCATGCACAAGTCCCTGGGTAACGGCGTGGACCCCGCGGAGCTGATCCGGGACTTCGGCGCCGACATGATCCGCCTCTGGGCCGGCTCCGCCGACTATCATGTGGACGTGCGCTGCTCCAAGGAGATCTTCAAGCAGCTCAGCCAGAACTACCTGAAGTTCCGCAACACCGCCCGCTACTGCCTGGGCAACCTGGACGGCTTTGACGCCGACAAGCTGGTGGCCCCGGAGGACATGCTGGAGCTGGACCGCTGGGCCGTCACCAAGCTCAACGAGCTCATCGAAAAGGTGACGGAGGCCTACCGGAACTACGAGTTCCACGTGATCTCCCACGCCATCAACGATTTCTGCGTGGTGGAGCTCTCGAGCTTCTATCTGGACATCATCAAGGACCGGCTCTACTGCGAGGAGCGCGACGGACTCAAGCGCCGCAGCGCCCAGACCGCCCTGTTCCTGATCCTGGACAGCATGACCCGCATGTTCGCCCCCATCCTGGCCTTCACCTGCGACGAGATCTGGCTGGCCATGCCTCACCGGGCGGAGGACGACCGGCGCAACGTGGTGCTCAACACCATGAACGCCCCCTTCACCGCCTACGCCCTGTCTCCGGAGCAGCTGGAAAAGTGGGACAAGCTGATCGCCCTGCGCAATGATGTCAACGGCGTGCTGGAGAGCGCTCGCAACGACAAGCGCATCGGCAAGCCCCTGGAGGCCGCCGTCACCCTCCGCGCCGAGGATGAGAGCAGCCGGGAGCTGGTGGACGCCGTGTCCGACATGGATCTGAGCGAGCTGCTGATCGTCTCCCGCTGCCTGGCGGAGGGCGAGGAGCCCGCCGACGCCGTGCGGGGCCAGGGCGCAAGGAACCCGGGCCTGCGCATTTTCGTCACCGAGGCCCCGGGGACCAAGTGCCCCCGCTGCTGGAAACACTCCACGGAGGCGGATCCGGTCACAGAACTTTGTCCCCGCTGCGCAAGAGTAGTTGCAAATCTCTGAAAAATAGGGTACAATAGAAAAGAGCACCCATAAATCCGTGCAAGAACAGCGCGCCGCGGCCCCGTCGCGGCAGATAGGAGAAAGATATGCTGTATGCGATCGTAGCCGTGCTGGTCATTCTGGCCGACCAGATGATCAAGCTCTATGTTTCCGCGGAGGGCTTCAAGGCCTTTCACCTGATCCCGGGTATCCTGAATCTGGGCGTGTTCAACGAAGCCGGCGAGCCCGTGGCCCCCTTCATCGCCAACGAGGGCGGCGCCTTCGGCCTCCTGGGCGGAGAAGTTCCCACCTTCTGGTTCATCGTCATTGCAGGCGTGTTTACCGTTCTGGTGGTGATCGCCCTGTCCACCAAGTTCATCCGGGGCTTCCTGGCCCGCTGGAGCATCGTGCTGGTGACCGCCGGCGGCGTCTCCAACTGCATCGACCGGGTCATCAACAGCCTGCCTGAGGGCAAGGGCCACGTGGTGGATATGTTCCAGTTCGATTTCTGGAAGAGCTTCCCGGTGTTCAACCTGGCGGATATCTTCATCTCCCTCTTCTGCATCATCTTCATCTTCGCCATCCTCTTCGGCCGTACGCCCAAGGACGAAGGTTATGAGGACGAGTTCGTGGAAGACGAAGAGGAAGCTCCCGAGGAGGAAGAGGCCGAGGAAGAGGAGGAGCGTCCCGCCCGCCGCGGCCGCAGATCCCGCAGAGCCGAGGAAGAGGAGGACGAGGAAGAAGTTCCCGTCAAGCCCGCCCGCGGCCGCAAAGCCCGTCAGTCCAAGTACGACGAGGAGAAGTACAACGAAGAGTACGAGCAGTACAAGGCCGCCCAGCGCGCCCGCGAGGAGGCCGAGCGTGCCGCCGAGCAGCCCCAGCCCGCCGCCGTGGTGGACAATCCCAGCTACGACGAGGCCGATCCCTTTGCCGGCTGGGAGCGCGCCAATGCGGAGAAGAAGGCCCAGGCCGCTCCCGCCGAGGAGAAGCCCACGCTGATCGTCTCCCGCAAGGCCCAGCGCAGCGAGCTGAACCCCGACCCGCAGTACGCTTCCGCGCAGCCGGAGGAGCGCCCGGTGGCCCCGGCCCCCAGGCCCCAGCCCGTGGAGCCCGAAGCGCCGGCCCCCAGACCGGCCCGCAGACCGGCCCCCGCGCCGGTGGAGGAGGAGCCCGAGTCCTTCTCCCTGGACGATATCCTGAACGAGTTCAAGTAAAGAATGGAAGAAGATCTTCTTCAAATCACAGCAGAGGAGAGCGGCGAGCGAATCGACGCTCTCCTTGCGCGTATTCTGCCCGAGCTCTCCCGCAGCGCCGCCCAGCGGCTGCTGGAGGAGGAGCGGGTGCTGCTCCGCGGCAGGCCCGTGAAGAAAAACTACAAGTGCGCCGACGGGGACCGCTTTGCCGTCTCCCTGCCGGAGGCGGCGGAGGACCTTCCCCTGGTTCCCCAGGACATCCCCCTGGACGTGGTCTTTGAGGACGGGGACGTGATCGTGGTCAACAAACCCCGGGGCCTGGTGGTCCACCCGGCCCCCGGCCACCCGGACGGGACCCTGGTCAACGCCCTGCTCTTCCATTGCGGGGAGAGTCTCTCCGGCGTCGGCGGGGAAAAGCGCCCCGGCATCGTCCACCGGATCGACATGGACACCTCGGGTCTGATCATCGCGGCGAAAAACGACTTTGCCCACCAGGCCCTCTCCCGCCAGCTGGCGGACCGGAGCCTCTCCCGGGTCTACGAGGCGGTGGTCCGGGGCGGCTTCCGGGAGGACGCCGGCACCGTGGACCGGCCCATCGGCCGCCATCCCACGGACCGCAAGCGCATGGCCGTCACCGAGAAGAACAGCCGCCCGGCGGTGACACACTGGGAGGTGCTGGCGCGCTACAAGGGCTATACCCACATCCGCTGTCGGCTGGAGACCGGCCGGACCCATCAGATCCGGGTCCACATGGCCAGCCTGGGCCACCCCCTGCTGGGGGATTTCACCTACGGCGCCCTCTCGCCGGACAAGGGGCTGGAGGGTCAGTGCCTCCACGCCCGGGAGCTGAAATTCATTCATCCCCGCAGCGGGGAGCCGGTGCATCTGGAGACCCCGCTGCCGGACTACTTTCTGGCGGTGCTGGCGAGACTGGGACCGCCCCTCGGCTGACGCCAAAAAAGTGAACAGTGAACAGTGAACAGTGAAAAGAGAACAGCGCCACCTGTTTCCGTCATCCCGCAGAAAACACTATGGTTCTTCTCGCTTCCCTGTTATTTCAACCCATTTGAAAAGGAGTATTTCTGATGAACGCAAAGAAAATCGGCGGCCTGATCCTGGCCCTGGCCATCATCATCGGCGTGCTTGTTCTGGCCGTGAAGCTGATCTCCGGCGCCTTCGCGCTGGTCCACGGCGCCCTGGACACCGTCCTGGGCGTGGTGCTGATCCTGGGCCTCATCGCCATCGTGGCCTGGATGTTCGCCTACGCGAAGAAAAAGAAATGAGCGGAGGCGAAGCGCTGCGGCTCGTCCGGCCGGACGAGAGCTGGCTGGAGGAGATCCGGGCCTATCGGGCGGAGTTCCTGGTGGCGGACAGCTCCATGGACGGGGCCGGTCCCCTGCGCCGCTTCGAGGACCCGGCGGACTGGCTGGAGATGGTGCGCTGTTATGAAGACCCCGCCGCCGTGCCCGAGGGGAAGGTCCCGGCCACGGAGCTGCTCTGCGTGCGGGGCGGGCGGATCCTGGGCATGCTCCAGATCCGGCACCGTCTGAACGCGTATCTGGAGCAGTTTGCCGGCCATATCGGCTATTCCGTGCGGCCCTCGGAGCGGCGAAAGGGCGTTGCCACGCGGATGCTGGCCCTGGCCCTGCCCCTCTGCCGGCAGCTGGGCCTCAGGCGCGTCATGATCGCCTGCCAGCCCTGGAACGAGGGCAGCCGCCGGACGATCCTGGCAAACGGCGGCATCTACGAAAAGACCGTCCACGAACCGGAGCGGAACGTGGACCTGGAGCGGTACTGGATCACGCTGTGAGCTCTCCGTCCCGCCGCAGAAGATGCACCCGGGCGCGTAGGGAGCGGCCAGGGGGCCGCTCCCTACGCGCGCAGACGATGCGCCGGCGCAGAACGACGGGCGACCAAAGGTCGCCCCCTACGGGCGCAGACGGAACGTCAGCACGGATCGGCGGGCGGTCCCCGTAGCGCCGAGCATTGCTCCGCGAAAGCGGCTCGAATCGGCAAGACGTAAGGCCGCCGAGCAATGCTCGGCGCTACGGGAGCTTCCCCCGCTGGGGGAAGCACAGGAGGGCGACGAAAAACCAGCCTGCGGAGCATTCCGCAGGCTGGTTCTTTCAAGCTGTCGACAAAGTGTCGACAGCTTGAAAGACAAAAATGGGAACTTCCGAAAAAGTTCCCATTTTTGCAAGATTGAACGTGAAGGGGGGCATACCCTCCCCCCTTCACAATCCCCCCATGCGCATTGACGTCTTTCCGCATGGCTTTGTCTGCAGTCTTTACTTGTTGCCGCTTGTGTATTATTCCTTCTCCAGGAACTTGTAGGTCACAGCCGCCAGGGCCGCGCCGATGAAGGGTCCCACGATGAAGACCCAGAGGCAGGCCAGCGGCTCCGTCTTGCCCGCGAAGGCCGCCACCAGAGCGGGGCCGAAGGAGCGGGCCGGGTTCACGGAGGTGCCCGTGAGGCCGATGCCGAAGATGTGCACCAGGGTCAGGGTCAGGCCGATGATCAGACCGCCGAAGGAGCCGTGGCCGGCCTTCTTGGAGGTCACGCCCAGGATGGTCAGCACGAAGATGAAGGTCAGCAGGATCTCCACGATCAGGCCCGCCGCGGCGCTGCCGTTGACGCCGCCCAGACCGTTGGTGCCGAAGCCGCCGGTCTTGTCCTCCACGCCGCCCAGGGTGAAGATCAGCGCCAGCAGGCCGGAGCCGGCCAGAGCGCCCAGGCACTGGGAGATCACATAGCCCACAAATTCCTTGACCTTCATGCCGCCGCTCATCAGCACGCCCAGGGAAACCGCCGGGTTGATGTGGCAGCCGGAGATGTTGCCCACGCAGTAGGCCATGCCCACGATCACCAGACCGAAGGCCAGGGCCGTCAGCAAATAGCCGGTCCCCGCGTTGGGATCGCAGCCCACCAGCATCGCCGTGCCGCAGCCCAGCAGCACCAGGGTGCAGGTGCCGATGAATTCCGCAATGTACTTTTTCATTGTTCTCCCTCCTCAAAGATTTTCCGTTTCCGGTGCTGCTATTATATCCTCTCTCCCGCCGTCACGCAAGGGGAAACTGCGAAAGCGCGGCGGCAGAGGGCAGGTATTTGAAAAACGTATGGATCACCCCCTGCTTTCCCTATGCCCGGCGAAAGCCGCGCCTTGACAGCGCCGGGCTCCCGTGCTATTCTTTTTTTGTATTGAATATGTCTGATTATTTGGAAACGTTCTCCGGAGCCAGGGGCCTAGTGCCCCCTTAAGGCATCGGAGAGCTTTTTTATGGGAAACTCTGATCCAATGCCGCTTCGGCGCCTTGCGGTCTTTTTCCGCCGCAATTTTGTCTCAAAAACTTGAAATACACAAAGTATTCCCGCGTTTTTTCGCCTTCATTGTGACGAAAAAAATCCACGCAATCCGCTCTCGCGGATCGGATCAGAGCTTCCCTTTTGGGAAATACCGACCCGGACGCGGCGGCGTCATCGTTTCCGCTTGGAAAAGGACAATTAAGGAGGAACGAATCATGACCAAATACATTTTTGTGACCGGCGGCGTGGTGTCCGGCCTGGGCAAGGGCATCACCGCGGCCTCTCTGGGGCGGCTGCTGAAGTGCCGGGGCCTGAAGGTGGCGGCCCAGAAGCTGGACCCCTACATCAACGTGGACCCGGGGACCATGAGCCCCTATCAGCACGGGGAGGTCTTCGTCACCGAGGACGGCAGCGAGACCGACCTGGACCTGGGCCACTACGAGCGCTTCATCGACGAGGACCTGAACCGCTTTTCCAACCTGACCACCGGCAAGGTCTACTGGAACGTGCTGAACAAGGAGCGCCGGGGCGAGTACCTGGGCCAGACGGTGCAGGTGATCCCCCACATCACCGAGGAGATCAAGCGCTTCATCTACAGTGTGGGCGAAAAGACCCAGGCCGATGTGGTCATCACCGAGATCGGCGGCACCACCGGCGACATCGAGAGCCAGCCCTTCCTGGAGGCCGCCCGGCAGGTGGGCCTGGAGCAGGGCAAGGACAACACTCTCTTCATCCACGTGACCCTGGTGCCCTTCCTGCGGGGCAGCGACGAGCACAAGACCAAGCCCACCCAGCACTCGGTGAAGGAGCTGCAGGGCATGGGCATCTCCCCGGACATCATCGTGCTGCGCTGCGACGAGCCCCTGGAGCCGGAGATCTTCCGGAAAATCGCCATGTTCTGCAACGTCAAGCCCGACTGCGTCATCGAAAACCGGACCATCCCCATCCTCTACGAGGCGCCGCTGATGCTGGAGGAGCACGACTTTTCCCTGATCGTCTGCCGGGAGCTGGGCCTCTGGACCCGGGCGCCGGCGCTGGGGGAATGGGAGGCCATGGTGGCGCGCATCAAGAGCCTGGACCGGGAGCTGACCATCGGCCTGGTAGGCAAGTACGTCCAACTGCACGACGCCTATCTCTCCGTGGCGGAGGCCCTGCGCCACGCGGGCTGGGCCTGCGGCGTCCACGTGCACATCCGCTGGATCGACAGCGAGACCATCACCGACGAGACGGCGTCGGCGCTCCTGGGTGACTGCGCCGGACTCATCGTCCCCGGCGGCTTCGGGGACCGGGGCGTGGAGGGCATGATCGCCGCGGCCCGCTACGCCCGGGAGCGGGACGTGCCCTATCTGGGCATCTGCCTGGGCATGCAGGTGGCGGTGATCGAGTTCGCCCGCCATGTCTGCGGCCTGAGCGGGGCCAATTCCGGCGAATTTGACCCGGCTTCCCCCCACAAGGTCATTGACTTTTTGCCCGATCAAAGCGATACTGTCAACAAGGGCGGGACCCTGCGCCTGGGGGCCTGGCCCTGCCGGATCCAGCCGGGCAGCCGCATGGCCTCCTGCTACGGCCGGGAGGAGATCGCCGAGCGGCACCGGCACCGCTATGAGTTCAACAACGACTATCGCAAAATCCTGCAGGACGCGGGGCTCTGTCTCTGCGGCCAGTCGCCGGACGGGCGCATCGTGGAGGCCGTGGAGCTCAGCGACCGGCGCTTTTTCGTGGGCGTGCAGTTCCACCCCGAGTTCAAGAGCCGGCCCAACCGGCCCCACCCCCTGTTCGTGGGGCTCATCGAAGGGGCCATGAAAAACACTTGAAAGGAGAACATTTATGAAAAAAGAGATCTGGGGCGCCGTGGTTTCCGTCAAAAAACAATGGTGGCTGAAAGTCAACACGAAGGCTTTCCGGACCGGTCCGCTGGACGGCGCGGTCTTCCCGCACATCGCAAAGGTTTCTTATACGGTGAACGGCATAGAATACGTAAAGAGAAAATGGATCGGCGCGGGGCGGCCTGTCCCGCAGGTCGGGAGCGCCGTCAAGGTGCTCTATGAGGAAGACGCCCCGGCAAAGGCCGAAGTGCAATTTTAGGTAATGATGATTTCTCCCGGCAGGAGGTTTTTATGACAGAACAAAAAATCCTGATCCTGGATTTCGGAGGCCAGTACAACCAGCTGATCGCCCGCCGGGTGCGGGAGCATCATGTCTACTGCGAGCTGCGCCCCTATGACACGCCCCTGGAGGAGATCCGGCGCTTTGCCCCCATGGGCCTCATCTTCACCGGCGGGCCCAACAGCGTGTACCTGCCGGACGCGCCCAGGGTGGACCCGGGGATCTTCGCGCTGGGGCTGCCGATCCTGGGCATCTGTTACGGCTGCCAGCTCCTGTCCCAGATGCTGGGAGGCCGGGTGGTCCCCGCCCAGGCGGATTCCGCCCGGGAGTACGGCAAGACGGAGACCTTCTTCGACACGGACTGCGCCCTGTTCAAGGGCCTGCCCGGCCAGAGCGTCACCTGGATGAGCCACGGGGACTACATGGCCCGGATCCCGGCGGGCTTCCGGCTGGCCGCCCACAGCGCCGCCTGCCCCACGGCGGCGATCTGCGACGAGGAGCGCCGCTTCTACGGGGTGCAGTTTCACCCGGAGGTGAACCACACCGCATACGGCAGTCAGATGCTGCGCAATTTCCTCTATGAGATCTGCGGCGCGGCGGGCGACTGGACCATGGCGGGCTACCGGGAACAGGCCGTGGCCGCCATCCGGGAAAAGGTGGGCGGCGGACGGGCCCTGCTGGCCCTCTCCGGCGGGGTGGATTCCTCCGTGGCGGCGGCCCTCATGGCCGAGGCCATCGGCGAGCAGCTGAGCTGCGTGTTCGTGGACCACGGCCTGCTGCGCAAGGACGAGGGAGATGAGGTGGAGGCCGCCTTCGCCGGTCGGGCGATGCACTTTCACCGGATCGACGCCGGGCCGCGCTTTCTTGCCAGGCTTTCCGGGGTGACGGAGCCGGAGCAGAAGCGCAAGGCCATCGGCGAGGAGTTCATCCGGGTCTTCGAGGAGGCCGGGCGGCAGATCGGGGCTGCGGACTTTCTGGTCCAGGGCACCATCTACCCGGACGTGATCGAATCCGGCAAGGGCCCCGCCGCCGTCATCAAGAGTCACCACAACGTGGGCGGCCTGCCGGAGCACGTGGCCTTTCGGGAGATCCTGGAGCCCCTGCGCCTGCTCTTCAAGGACGAGGTGCGGCAGCTGGGCCGGGAGCTGGGCCTGCCGGAGGCGCTGGTGTCCCGCCAGCCCTTCCCCGGGCCGGGTCTGGCCATCCGCATCATCGGCGAGGTCACGGAGGAGAAGCTGCGGATCCTGCGGGAGGCGGACGCCATCTTCCGCCAGGAGATCGCCGCGGCGGGACTCGCGGGGCAGTGCAGCCAGTACTTCGCCGCCCTGACCAATCTGCGCTCCGTGGGCGTCATGGGGGACGGCCGCAGCTACGACTGGGCCGTGGCCCTGCGCAGCGTCCAGACCGGGGACTTCATGACCGCGGACTGGACCCGGCTCCCCTACGAGCTGCTGGACCGGGCGTCCGTGCGCATCGTCAACGAGGTCCGGGGCGTGAACCGGGTGCTCTACGATATCACCTCCAAGCCCCCCGCCACGGTGGAATACGAATAAGCGGCGCGAGACCGAAGAGAGGAGGAAAAGCGGATGGATCTGCGTTCCCTGCATTATTTTGCGACGGTGGCCGAGGAGCTGAGCTTTACCCGGGCAGCGGAGCGCCTGGGCATGAGCCAGCCGCCCCTCTCCAGCCAGATCAAGGGGCTGGAGGAGGAGCTGGGGGTCACCCTGTTCCTTCGGGGCCGCCGGGGCCTGAAGCTGACGGAGGCGGGCAGCCTGCTGTATCGCCGGGCCAAGCAGCTGCTGGAGCTGTCCGAGCAGACCCGGCAGGAGATCCTCTCCCTGGACGGGCTCTCGGGGGACCTGCGCATCAGCCTGGTGGAGGGCCGGGCGCCCTATCTGCTGGCCCGCTGGCTGGCGGGCTTTCGCCTGGAGTATCCCCAGGTCCGCGTCCATCTGTGGAACGGCAGCGGGGACGAGGTGCTGGAGCGCCTGAACCGGGGCCTGGCGGACCTGGCCCTGGTGGCCGCGCCCTACAATCCGGAGCAGCTGGACGGCTTTTTCGTGGGCCGGGAGCCCTGGGTGGCCATCCTGTCCCGGGAGCATCCCCTGGCACGGGAGGCGGGGCCCTTCCTGCCCCTGCGCAAGCTGGTGGGCCAGCCCCTGTTCATCCCCAACCGCCGCTCCCGGGCCGCGTCCTTGCGGGCCTGGTTTGAGGAGCTGGGGGAGGAGCCCCGGATCGCCGGGGACCTGTCCAACTACATCGACGCCGTGGCTCTGGCCGAGCAGAACGCCGGGATCTGCATCTATCCCATGAGCACCTACACGGAAAACCCGCTGGTGGTGAAGAAGATCATCACCGAGAGCGCCCGGCAGGTGGGCTACGCCCTGGTCTGGAAGCGCAGCGAGCGGCAGCCGGAGCTGGCGCGGGAGTTCATCAACTTTGTGCAGGACTGCATGGAGGAGGAGCGCCGGGGCACCCAGCCCTACCGCCTGCCCCCGGAGGAATTCCTCCCGCCGGAGGACACGCCGTATCTGTAAAAAGAAAGCCTGTGCTTGCGCACAGGCTTTCCATGTGTAGATAAACCGAAAAGATTGTCATCTTGAGCGGAGGCGAAGCCGGAGTCGAAAGATCTAAAGCCTTGAAAACACGGGCTTTTTAGATCCTTCGACTTCGCTGCGCTTCGCTCAGGATGACAAAACCCCGCGTTGTCTGCAGTCTCAAAGCCTGTGCTTGTTGCACAGGTTTTTCATTTGCATCGTGTCTTTAATAATTCAATATATTTCTGCCGGGATATCCCGCCGTATCGCAAAGCAAACCCATCATAGGAGCAATCGTCGGGCAGGCCCAGCGCACGCATGACAAGCCGGAATTGATCTCTGTTTTCCGGCAGCAGCAGGTTGTACCGCAGGGCATGATCCGGCGTTTCCCCCACGATTTCCGCCAGGGTCTTGCCGCAGTATTCTCCGCGGATCCCGAACTGGGCCCCGCTGTTGTAATAGACTCCCTCGTTCAGGAAGGCTTTGATCTCTTTCGGCACCTCTTCCCACGGGATTTCCACGGAGGCAAAGCCCCACTCCACCCACAGGGCCCTGGGCGGTTTTCTCTTCTCCTTCGGCAGGAGATCAGAAAACAGCCTCGTAAGATTCTCCGCCGCAAAAGGGTGGGCCTCATCCCGCTTCCCTCCCTGCCGCACAAGATGCAGCTCGAATTGCACGTCATCCGGCTCAAGCTCTTTATGCGCGACGATCTTATGCGTGCCCCAAACGATCTCCTCATCCGTGCAGATCACAGGGGGCCGAAGAGGCATTTTTGAAAGCTGCCCGGCCGTCATTTCCGCGTCGGTCGTAACAAAATCATACATTCTCACAAGGATCGGCTGCGCCATCAGGTTCCTGAATGAATGCACGGCGGGCAGCTCTTTCCACTTTTCCAGGTCCCGGGTTTTGCCCAGGATCAAGCCATAGGTATAATGATCCCTGTCTGTCTGACAGCGGAAAATATCTCCCGCCCGAAACGGAACCGTCTGATGTCTCATCTCTCTGATTTCCGCAACGCGCTCGAAATAGTTTTCGGGACAAGTTGCGATGTAATCCTTCATGAACGCATGAAAGTCCGACTCGGACAGGATCGTTCGGATCCGTTTCTCTTCCCCTATGGCAAGCTCCTGGCAGTTCCGGTAATTGCCCGCCCATATGGTGCTCTCGTTTTTCTTCAGACAGATCCGGACCTTGCACCCGAAAGGATCCACTGCCAGAACATTGGCGGCGGTGATCGGTTTTGCACGTCCCCGCGAAGTCAAAGGCAGCAGAAGCTTCCGGTCTTCCGTAGCAAGGCAGGTATCATATTCGCTGTACTGCCTCCACCGGACCGAGCCGTCATCCTCCAAGGATTGCTCTTCATAGATCACCTTGACGATGGTGTTCCCCTCGTAGAACAGCAAGGTGCGCTTTTTCAGGAAATAGGTGACGCTGAACAGGGAAACCGCGTCCCATTCCGGCTTCAGATCGTTCAGTGCAAGATAGCGCCGTTCTTCGTTGGTCAGATTCACGAAGGTGACGCCGTCCGTGTAATACTGCGCGGCTTTGGACGCCGGTTTTCGGCCGCTCTCCTCTTCTCTCTTTTGAGAGAGAATGGCCTTTTCCGGAGAAAGCCTGTCGCCGCTGAAGCTTCCGAAAAGCTCTTTTACCGCGTCATAGTTTACGCCGTCCTTTCCCCGCCAAAAGAACAGGGGATAGAAGGACAGCCCATCCCGATATCTGCCCATGCTGCCGCTGTTCGTGAATCCGTGAAGGAAGCCTTTCCGCTCCGCGCTCTCCAGAACACCGCAAATGGACAGCACCGCCAAAAGGCAGTGTATGGCATTGCCCGTTTCCCGGAGCAGTTTCCGGCGGCGAAGCTCAGAAACCAGGGCGGTATCCATGTTGTGCGGCTTCATCAGGCCCACGACGGCGAACACTTCGTTCAAGATCCGGTAGTCTTCTTCACAGGGTTCGACCGCAGGCAGCTTTTCAAACTCCCGCAAATCATGGAGCACATATTCCGCGCAGGTAAAATCGGGGCTTTTCCCATTCTGCGCAGGGGGCAGGAAGCGAAAAACGCCATATTCGTTCCAATCGACGCTTTCTCTGCCGTCAAGGCCGTGGGAACAGCCGCAAACCGCACAAGAACCGGGTTTCCCTTCCGTTCTCTCTGCCGTGTGTTCCGGCAGGGATCTCGCCCAAACAAGGCTCGAAAGGGCGGTGCGGTACCTCGTATCCCCGCTGGAAAGGCTGTAAAGGAAGCTTTTTGCCGCGGCCGCCAAGGAGATCCGTTTCGACAGCCGCTTGATCTCCGCCGCCATCTCATCATGGGTGATCTCAGAAGAGGCAGCGAGCACGCCCGCACGGATGCCGGTTTCAAGCTCGCCGGCGGAGGGCTTTTCCTCCCGAAAATAAGGAAGATAATACTTTTTTAACAGCGTCAACGCTTTTTTGTCCTGCATGGCTCCGCTCCTCTTTTGGATTTGATATCCTTCCCTCGCATGACGCTCTGTGTCCGGAGCGACGGCATGGCCGTCCCGTCCGCGGCTGTTTTCACACATACAGGCGGCGGGGAGAGCTTCCCCGCCGCCTGCCGCATGGAAATCCTTTGTTGTTGAAAGCCGTATTTGCGGGAAAACCCTGACTCGGATGATTCCGCAGAATGCAGACGCGGGCTTTTTTGCCGCGGATCGGCCGGTTCAGAAGAGCTCCTCGATCACGCCGAAGAGGCGCTCCGGCATCCGTCCGCCGCAGAGCCGCATGTACACCACCGCGATCAGCAGCGCCAGCAGGATCAGCAGGATCACCGGCACCAGGGAGCGCCGATAGCTGCCGACGGCGATCAGCACGATGGCCAGCAGCACCAGAAGCCCCAGGGCAGCCACCGGATAATACGCGACCACCGTCTGCCGCAGCGTGTCTCCGCCTTCCCCGGCAGCGGCCTCCGTCTTGGGCTTCTCCCCGGAGGGCTTGGGCTCCTGCTGGGGGCTCTCGGTCTCCGTCTTCCCCTCGGGCCGGGGCGTTTTCCCGGCGGCTTCGGCCTCCCCCGGCGTCTCCGGCGCGGGGATCTCGGGCGTCGGGGTCTCCGGCACGGGCAGCTCCGTCTTCAGCTCCTGCAGGGGGCTGGCGTAATTGCTCACATGGACCTCGTTCAGCTGTTCGCAGAAGAGGTACAGCGCCGCGCCCTCCGGCAGCTCCAGCTCCTGCAGATTCAGCTTCAGGCTGCCCTCCGCCGCCGCGGGCTGCTCCAGCCGCCGCAGGGAGAGGGGCTTGCCCTCCGCGTCCCGGACCAGGAGCGTGAGCCTGGCGCCTTCGCCCACATCGGCCCCGGAATAGCTCACGGTCAGTTCGCCGTTCTCCGCCGCCGTGGTCTCCGCCAGGAAGCTGTGCTCCGCCAGGGGCACGATCAGCTTCCACTCGTGGATCTCCCTCTCCTGCTGCGCCGGCAGGGGCACCGCTCCCGGCGCGCCTTCGTCGTCCGCCGGCAGGGCCCAGACCGCGTCCTGGATATACAGGTTGGCGCAAGGCCGGGCCGCCCAGGGCTCATAGGGCAGCTTGTCGTGGATATAGCTGTCCTGCAGGACGATGCCGTGGTAGTCGTCATGGTAATAGTGGGGAGAGCGCAGCCAGTAGTAGCTCTCCATGCTGCAGCGCTTGACCGTGCGCTTGTTGGTTGTGCTGTAAATGCCGTAGTACCTGGCCAGCTCCTGCACGGAGAGGAAAAACACTTGCTCGCCCTTCAGCTCCACCTCCCGCCAGGTCAGGTCAAACAGCTTGTCCGGGTAGGTGGCGGGCTCGATCTGGTCCGTGGGCGGGACCAGGGCGCTCTCCGCCTCGCTGAAGGTCTTCTCGGCGAACTGGGTGCACCACTCCTGGGCCAGGCTCCCCTCCCAGAGGGTGGACTTCTCGTCAAAGCGCACCAGGGTGGAGTCGATCAGGTCCCGGGAGAAGAGGTACACGCCCTCGGTGCCCATATTGGTCTGATCCGCGTCCAGCACCAGCCAGGGCACCGGCTGGTCCTTATAGACGCCGAAGAAGAGCACGTCGTCCGCCGGCAGGCCCCAGAGGTTGCCCAGCCCCTCCCGGCTGTCCTCCGCCGGTTCTTCCGCCTCCGCCTCGCCCTCCGCCGGTTCCTCGGCCAGGGCGCCGAAGGGGAACAGGCTCAGCAGCAGGACCGCCAGAAGCAGCAGCGACAGCAGCTTTTTCTTCATATGCTTTCCTTCTCTCTGTAAAGCAAATGCATCCTGCCCGCTCCTCGGGCAGCGGAGATCTCAGTAATTTTCCTTGCGGACCTCGAAATAGGCCTGGGGATGGTTGCAGACCGGGCAGACCTCGGGAGGCGTGGTGCCTACCACCAGGTGGCCGCAGTTGCGGCACTCCCAGACCACCACGCCGCTCTTCTCGAACTGGGTCTTGGTCTCCACGTTCTCCAGCAGCTTGCGATAGCGTTCCTCGTGGTGCTTCTCGATGGCGGCCACGCCGCGGAACTTGGCCGCCAGCTCCTGGAAGCCCTCTTCCTCGGCCTCCCGGGCCATGCGCTCGTACATGTCGGTCCACTCAAAGTTCTCACCCTCGGCGGCGTGGAGCAGGTTCTCCTCCACGGTGCCCAGCTCGCCCAGCTCCTTGAACCAGAGCTTGGCATGCTCTTTTTCGTTGTCGGCGGTCTTCAGGAAGATCTCGGCGATCTGCTCGTAGCCCGCCTTCTTCGCCACGGAGGCGAAATAGGTGTACTTGTTGCGCGCCTGGGATTCGCCCGCAAAGGCCTCCCACAGATTCTTTTCGGTTTTGGTGCCTGCATATTTGTTGGTCATGTTTTGGTCCTCCTTTAGAAAAGGTTTAACAATATTACTATATCACTTTTCCGCCCTGCGTCAATATGATTTCCCGATCCGGGCCGTTTCAACCCGGATCCCCGCGGAAAAGACCTGACGGAATCGCCCTTCGGCGAGGCTTGCCTCCCTCTTTGAGGGTCTTGGGTGTGTCGCGGCGCGTCCCCCGCAAGCGCCGTGAGGTCGGGCTTGCCTCCCCCTCCGGGGGAGGTGTCGTCCGCCGATCCCCCGCGAGGCGGATGACGGAAGGGGTTTAACGCCGGGAGATGCGGATTGCCACACCAGTGACATCGGTCACTGATTCGCAATGACAATTTCGGAACGGCGCTGCGGGACGGCGGGAGGGGACAAGCCCCTCCCCTACGGCGGAGGACGAACGCAGGCACGGGGCGGCGGGCGACGGTCGGTCGCCCCTACGGGGCGGACGGGCGTCAGCGCGTAGGGAGCGATCCCCTGATCGCTCCGTAAATAGAGCGTGAGCGCAGATCCACGGGCCGCCGAGGAGCCCATGGCCGGGCCCCTAAAGAGCAGGCCGGAGCGTTGGCACAGCAGGAGCGAGACGACCGCCCTGTAGCGCCGAGCATCCCGACGCGCGGGAAGCGTGCGACGTTCCAAGCTCTGCTCGCTCGGCGTCGTCTTACGTGAGGTTCGCCGAGCGATGCTCGGCGCTACGGGGTAAATGCGCAAAAAAAGAAGAACCGCTTTCGCGGTTCTTCTTTTTTATGTTGGCATTGACCTATTTTCCCGGCTCGTCGCCAAGCAAGTATCGTCGGCACTGGTGAGCTTAACTTCTGTGTTCGGAATGGGAACAGGTGGACCCTC
>CACYLY010000031.1:23216-39301 GCA_902775355.1 Oscillospiraceae bacterium | reverse complement strand
TATCTTTCCCCGCTCGGCAAAACAAGGTTACCGCGCTCTTCAACGCTCTTAGACCATTTTGACCCCACCTGCTTTTTCCTACAACAACTTGACACCGACCTTTCTCACGGCGCTCTTGACAGCCCGAAGAAACTGCGGTAATATAGCAAAGCTGTATGCCCACGTAGCTCAGCAGGATAGAGCGACCGCCTCCTAAGCGGTAGGTCGGAGGTTCGAATCCCCTCGTGGGTGCCATGAAAAAAGCGCTTTTGTCGGCAGATAAAAGCGCTTTTTTCGTACGAATCGTCGCAGGCCGTTATGGTACATTTACGAATAAACAAACTAATGTTGTATAGGAGAAACGACGATGGTCAGGTTGATCGTGCCGAAGGAAGAATATCTGCAGTCATATATGGAAGCATTCGACGAATACGTTGCTAACAACGTTTCCACATATCATTTTACCGACGCGACTTCCTGTAATATTTTCGCGAAATTTGATCGTTACAGAAAGGAACGCGACCTGCCTTCCGATCGGGTCGGGGAAGACAAATACTGGCTTGTAGACGATGAAAAAACGTATTTCATCGGAGAGATCGCCATTCGCCACCGGCTGAACGAGGCCTTGGCGCAGCGAGGCGGCCACATCGGATACGGGGTTCGATATTCGGAATGGAACCGTGGTTATGGAACAAAAATGCTGGCCCTGGCGCTGGAAAAGGCAAAAGAGCTGCGCATCTCTCCCGTGCTCATCACATGTAATGACGATAACCTTGCCTCTGCAAGAGTGATGGAAAAAAACGGTTTCGTCCTGGGCGATACGATTCTGGTTTCAGAAGACGGAACGGAGATCCTAACAAGGCGATATTGGAAAAGCATCCTGTGAGTTCTTTGTTTCGCCACAGCATCGTTCTTTCGTTTTAGCGCTCTTTTTCTCGGTCTTACGCAAAAACACCGAAAGCCAGGCTTGCTTTGGGTATTTTTTCCATAACCTGTCAGATCGCGGAGGCATCCTCCACATATTTGACTCTGCGGTATTTCGCCGATGTACGGATTTGGGAATATCTGTTCCTTGAACGAAATGTCACCTCGGAGTATGCTTTGGCCGAGGTGTTGACAATGCAAATACATAAGGTCATCGGACGCATGCTGGTCATGGGCTCGAAGCCCTGGCTGGCGCTGATCTGGTCCCTGCGCGGTGCCTGCCTTCTGCTCCTGGCGGCGTTCGTTTTTCTCCTGCGCTATCAGGAGAGTGAGAGCCTTTCTTACCTGCGCTTATCCGGTTCCATGCAGGACTTTGCCCAGCTCTTTTTGCTTGCCGGGGTCCTTCTTCCGGTTTGTCTGGAGGATATGCTGCCCCCGGATCAGAGAGACAGACAAGACCCATCCCATCGCTGAGCACGCAGCGTCCCCGGAGAGGATCTCCATCCTGAAAGGATCCGCTTCTGATCAAGGTTTTTTCATTATAGCTTGCACACCCTCCTGCACAGTGCTATAATCAGCAAAAAAAGGAGGTCAATGCTATGAAAAAGAAAACTATACTTCTTCTCATCCTCTGCCTTGCCTGCCTGGTAAGCATGCTCTCCGGATGCGGAGATAAAAAGCCTGACGATTCTCAGTCCGGCAGCGCGGATCCCGTGATCCTGATCCAGATCCCCAGCGGCGTTTATGTGGAGGAGCTCTCCAAGCGGGGCATGCTTTTCGTGTCTGACGCCGGTCAGGGCCTCACTTCCTTCCGCATTGAATGGTCCGGCGGCGCATACAGCCACGCGCGCTGGGAAATGACCGGCGCGTACAACAGCGAAAAAAACGCTTTCCTTTACACTGACGGTATCTATATCGAAACGGAGTATAACGATCAGCAGCAGGGAAACGACAAAGTTGTCTATACGCACGGCACCGGCTCCTTCACATATTCCGGCAGCAAGGTCGTATGGCTGGGCGATAACGAAACCGACCGCGGAGCCGTCACTTTTGTCTTTGAAAAAACGCTGGAAGACTACAATCGGGATACTTCCAATCCCGGCTCCCCGGTGGAGATCCCCGTTGCATCTGCAACGCCCGCTCCCTCCGGCGAGAATCAGCCCGGCTCCGTCTCCACGCCCACTCCCGCCCCCAGCGCCGCGCCGAGTCCCAGTCCCGAAGCTCAGAAGCTGCCGATCATCACCAAGCACCCCACCGATGAGACGGTAAAGGCCGGGGGAAACTGCATGTTCATAGCCAGATACGAGAACGCGATCTGGGCCAGATGGCATTTTGTCAGCCCCGACGGGAAGATGGATATCCAATACGACGCCATCAACACCCAGTTCCCGACGCTGGTGGTGCTTCGCGGCGAATACAGCGACATGCGCCTGCAGAACATCCCTTATGAGCTCAACGGCTGGCGGGTCTACTGCCGCTACTCCAACAACGACGGCTATACGGACACCAAAACCGCTCTGATCACCGTTCAGCCGGCTCCCGCTCCCACCGCCACGCCTGCCCCCACAGAAGCGCCTGCCCCCGAGCCCACAGTCGAACCGACTCCCGGTCTCGGCCCCGTGGTAAATGACTGGACGGATACGGATTCCATTATCGAAGCGACTTACGGAGCGGGCTTCAATTTCACGCCTCCCCTTGAGCAGACGATCCCCGAAGGCCTTACCCTCAAAGGCTACCGTTATCAGCCTGGTATTCTGGAAGCGGACTATGCCGACGATCAGGGACAGGTCCAGTTGATTATCCGCAAGTCCAATTCCGTCAGCGGGCAAGAGCTTCACGGTGATTTCAACAGCTACACCAAAACTTGGGATCACACGCTGAAAGGCCTGGTCGTCCATTGCCTTGGCAACGGTGACACGGTCAACACCTGCTGGTTCGACCCCGGCGACGTGCATTTCTCCATCAGCTATCACATGGGCAAGGAAGGCAGCGGGCTTACGCTGGACCAGATCAATTCCATTGTCAACTGCATGCAGTGATTCATAGCAAAGGAACACCGACAGGGATGATCCCTGTCGGTGTTTTTATGTCTCTTCATTCACTTGCCTGTCGCTGAATCATTCTTCCGTCAGACCGAAGAAATCCTCCCGACTCATCAGGGCGTTGAGAACTTCCAGCAGGCCGTCCGCCGTCAGGCGCTCCGGCAGATCCATCCGCCGCAGCAGCACTGCCCGCTTTTCTCTGCTGCCCGGTCCGCCGCTGAGTCCGACACGGTAGAGGTCCGCCTTGCTGATCCGCTCTGCCGACCTTGCAGACCTTTCCTCGTCAAGGAAATGGGCGCCGGCCTTCTCCAGGGCCTCCAGCAGCACCTCCGGCCGCATCCCCTCCACGCCCAGCTTGCCCTCCTTCGAGGGAGCGCTTTTCCTGCGTTCTTTTCCGGGGACGTCCGGGATATAGGCCTGCTTCAAGCGCTCCGGCGGCACGCAGCCCTTGATGAAATTCCGGATCACAAAGCCCGCAGCGTCGGAATCGGTGAGGACGATCAGGCCCCGCTGCTCCGCCAGGCGGCGAAGAAGGGCCTGTTTCTGCCGGTCGTGAAAGATCCCGAAGCCGGAGGTCTCCAGGATCACCGCGTCCACCACCTGGCTGAGGGCGTTCTTGTCATAGCGCCCTTCTACGATCAGGACCTCTTCAAGCCGTCTCATCGCACTCCTCCGCGGCGATACGCATCACGGCCTCCTTGAACAGCTCCCGGTCGTCCAGTCCGCTGCTCTTGATGCGATAATCCGTCTCCGCGCAGATTTCGACCGCCCGCTTCAACTGGGCCAGGCTGTAGCCTCTGGCCGACTGCAGCAGCTTGTTCGCCGGGTAGTCGCTCTTATACCCGCAGACCTCCATCACATAGGACACGCCCAGACTCTGTTCGATGGCAAGTCTGGCGGCGTAAAGCCTGCGCATCTGCAGCCCCAGCATACCCAGATTGGCGATTGGCTCGTTGTTCTTGTCCGACAGCAGCTCCGCCAGGGTAGCAAAGGCGTTGTTCATCTTTTTCTGCGCGATCTGATCCGTCATGGTAAAGATCACGGCCTCCGGGATATGGTGGGCTACCGCCTCCACATCCGCCACGGTGATCTTATCGCCTTTGGCGGCGGCTGCGACTTTTTCGATCTCCGGGATCAGACGGTTCATCAGATCCCCGCTGATGAAGATCAAGCGCTGGGCGGCTTCAAAATCCACGCCCTTTCCCAATGCGGCAAAGCGTTTGGCGATCCATTTGGTCAGCTCCCCCTGGGTTTGTCCGGTAAAGTTGATTTCGCGGCAGAGTCCGCGCAGCTTTTTTACCTGCTTGAGACGTCCGTCCGGCTCAAAGGAAGCTGTCTGCACAAAGGCCACGGTGCAGTAATCCGGAATATCCTGCAGCACGCGCAGCACTTGATCCGCGTCCGGCAGTCGATTCAGGTCCACGCCCCGCAGCTCCACAAAGCTCCTCTCCGACAGAAAGGGAACGGCGTCCACCGCGCTCTGCAGCTCCCGGGCGTCCAGCTCCGGCCCGTCGATCCGGCGATAGCTGAAGCTGTCCTCCCCTTCCGGGATGCAGGTCTGCTTGAGCTGTCCCAGAAAATGCTCCCGCAGATAATCCTCCGGTCCCCAGAGCAGATAGAGCCTTTGGGGGCCTTTTTCCTTCAGTTCCCGGAGCACGGACGGGTAATTCAGTTTTTCTTCGTTCTTTTTTGACATGTCAGTCCCTCAAGCGTATTTCCACCGTTCCGTTCAGATCCGTGCGGTACACCCGATAGCCGTAATCGTCCAATCGGTCCAGGATCTCCCGGGTCGGGTGGCCGTAGCTGTTGTAACCCACGCTGATCACCGCGGTTTTTGCGCCGATGGCGCGCAGCAGCTCTTCGCTGCCGGAAAACCGGGAACCGTGGTGGCCGACGATCCATAGTTCGATGTTTTCAATCCGATGCTTCTCCAGCAGATCGATCTCGGTGGCCTGAGAAGAATCTGCCGTCACAAGCATATCGTACGTTCCCAGGGAAACCACCCCGGTCATGCATCTCTCGTTGACCTCGCCCTTCTCCTGAGGCGCAAAGAGCCGGATGCGGATCTCCCCCAGCTTATAGTTCTTGTCCTCTTCGAGAAAACGTACTTCCGTCCCATGCCGCTGGGCCGCTTCCAGGATCGCCGGCAGCAAACCGTCCGCGTCCTCCACGCCGGCGGGCAGAACCAGGACCCGCACAGGCAGCATCTCCATCAGCATGGGGACGCCGTTGCAATGGTCGGCATGAAGGTGCGTCAGGATCAGAAGATCCACCCGATCCCTTCCCCGGGAAATGAGATAGGAGCCCGCCGTCTCTCCGGCGTTATCAAGGCTGTTCTGTCCGCCGCAGTCGATGAGCAGCGTCGCCTCTCCGTCCATCACCGCGATGCTCTGGCCCTGTCCCACATCCAGCACGGAGATATAGCTCTGGCTGCGATACTCGTCTCTCGTGTAATACAGCATAGCAGCCAGCGTGATCGCGGACAGGACCAACGGGATCAGGATCTTTTTCCAGGGCCTGCCTTTCAACAAGGCGCTCAGGATCGAGAGGATATAGACCAAGACAAGCCATAGGGCATAGCGCAGCTTTTTGAGATACAGCACCGCCCAGGGGACGGCGGAGACGCCTTTCGCAACCAGGAACAGATAGCGGACCGGCCAGGACACTAGCCAGGCAGCCCAATTCCCCAAAGGCAGGAACACAAAACCCAGCAGGCAGCTCAGATAGCCTCCGCAGAAGCAGAGGGACACCGCCCAGAGCCCCAGCACATTGCTGACGGGAGACAGAAGCGACACAAACCCGAAATGCCAGGCCATGAAGGGAACGGAAAAGGCCAGCACCGACAGGGTACTTGCCGCGGTCCCGATCGGTCCGCGCAGCCGCAGCGCCAGGCGCTCCGGGAAGACGGACGACAGGCTGTTTTGCAGCGGCTCCGAGAGGCACAGGATCCCGGCCATGGCCGAGAACGAGAGCTGCAGGCTGACGCTGCCCGCCGCATAGGGGTTGATCAGCAGCAGCAAGGCCAGCGCGGCGGACAGAGAGGTCAAGGGATCGTTCTCCCGCCGTACCAGCGGCGCCGTCAAGAGAAAGCTCTGCATGACAGCAGCCCGGACCGCCGAGGGAGAGGAGCCGGTCACCAGCACAAAAAGCCAGACCAGCAGCAGGCAGAAGAGCGAACTGCGCCAGGTCTTGCCGAAGAGCAGCTGGATCAGGCCCACCAGAAAGGCGATGTGCATGCCCGAGACCGCCACTACATGCAGGAAGCCGGCCCGGCTCATGTCCAGATAAAGGCCCGTATCCCGATAGAGATCGCTCTTGTCCCCCAGCATGAGGGACTTCATAAAAGGCGCCGTATCTGCGGGAAAGAGAGCGTCCACCTTCTCCGCCACGGCCCGGTTCAAGCGCAGCGGGAGGCTCCGCAGCGTTTTTCCTCCGCCGGTCTTGATCGGCTCGGATTTGGCGTTCCCCGTCAGATAGACGCCTCGGGAGATATAGCTGTCATAGCGTTCGCCATAGCGCTGATCGGGGCGCTTGAGCTTTGCAGTACAACTGATCCGATCCCCGGGCGAAAAGGCTGAAAGCAAATCGCCATCGGAGTAGAGGATCATTTTCCCGGCCGGCATGCCCTCGCCCTCCAGGTAAAGCTCGACCCTGGAATAGGTGTCTGTGCACACAGGATAGGAGCATACCTCGCCCGCGACGGGCAGGGTCTGCCCGTCCAGTTCTCGGGCGGGAAGCAGAGTCCTCTGCGCGTGCAGAAAGAAACAGAGGAAGCCCAGAGCCAGGCCTCCGGCTGCAATGGTCAAACCCAGCAGCCAGCGCCGTCGGGTCAGAGCAAGCAGCAGGGAGAACAGAGCGAAACCGCCTGCCAGCCAGAGCAGTAGCTCCATGGGCAGCCAGTAGTCCGCCGCAAAGACCGCCGCGGCAAAGGCCAGCGATCCGATCGCCAGTTTGCGCAGATCTCACACCCCGCTTTCAGAAAACCGCAGAGATGGGACTCTGCGGTTTCATAGAAATTCAGAGGATCTTTTCCGAAAGCTTCACGCCGCCGATCAGATGAAAATGCAGGTGCATCACGCTCTGACCGCCGTCTTCCCCACAGTTGTTGACCACGCGGAAGCCGTTCATCAGGCCCTCGGCTTTGGCGATCTTGGCGATGGCCTCAAAGCACTTGGCGACGTAGAGGGAATTGTTTTCGTTGATGCCCCGGGCGCAGCAGATGTGCTTCTTGGGCACAACCAGAATGTGCACGGGCGCCTGGGGATTGATGTCCCGGAAGGCGAAGACGTATTCGTCCTCATAGACCTTGGCGCTGGGGATCTCCCCGGCGATGATTCGGCAAAAAATGCAGTCGTGATCCATGGTATTTCCTCCTTATACTTTATCACTGACAAAGCCTTCCACCGCGGAAAGCGCGTCCTTCAGCCTGCTGACGTCGTTGCCGCCGCCCATGGCGGAATCCGGCTTGCCGCCGCCCTTGCCGCCGGCGATGGCGGTGATGTGCTTGATGATATCCCCGGCGCGAACGCCCTTGGCAACGGCTTCCTTGCCGCAGACGCACTGGAAGGTGATCTTGTCCCCGTTCACAGCGGCGATGACCGCCACTACGGCGTTATCCTTGTCCCGCAAGGCGTCGCCGATCTTGCGAAGGCCGGCCGCGTCACACTCGCCCTGGCTGCAGGTGACCACATGCAGGCCGCCCACCTCTTTGGCATTTTTCAGCAGCGCGTCGGCCCCGCCGGCGGACTCCTTGTCCTTGTACTGTTGGATCAGGCGCTTGGCCTCTTTGAGTTCCGCCGCCTGCTGCTCCACCTTCTGCAGCATGTCCGCGGGATTGGCCTTGAACATGGCGGACACGGCGGAGATGGCCGCGATATCACGGTGCAGGGTCTCCAGAGTCCGCAGGCCGGTGGTGGCCTCGATGCGCCGCACGCCGGAGGCCACGGAGCCCTCGGAGCTGATGTGGAAAAGTCCGGCCTTGGCGGTGTTGTTCAGATGGGTGCCGCCGCAGAGCTCTACGCTGTACTCGCCCATGCTGACCACCCGGACCACATCGCCGTACTTCTCGCCGAAGAGGGCGGTGGCGCCGCTCTTTCTGGCCTCGTCCAGAGACATTTCCTTCGTATCCACAGTCAGGCCTTCCAGAATGGCGGCGTTGACCTTCTCCTCAACCTGACGCAGCTCGTCATCGGTCACAGCGGAGAAGTGAGTGAAGTCAAAGCGCAGGAAGTCGGGCTCCACCAGAGAGCCGGCCTGATGCACATGATCGCCCAGCACGTCCCGCAAGGCCCGCTGCAGCAGGTGGGTGGCGCTGTGGGCCCGGGCGATGGCGGCGCGGCGCTTGGCGTCAAAAGCGGCGGTCACGGTATCGCCCAGCTTCAGCACGCCCTCTTTCAGAGCGCCGGTGTGCATGTACTTGCCGCCCTTGTTTTTCTGCACGTCGCTGACCTCGAAGCGGAGGCCTTCTGCGCAGATGCTCCCGTGGTCAGCCACCTGGCCGCCCATCTCGGCATAGAGGGTGGTGCGGTCCAGCACCACGATGGCCTCGGTGCCGGCGGGGATCTCGTCCCGCAGCTCGCCGTCGGCCACAATGGCCAGGACCTTCGCCTCGACGCTGTTCTTGTCGTAGCCCTCGAAGACAGTCTCCGGGATCTCCTTGCCGAAGCTGACGCCGGCCCAGCCCAGATCGCCCAGGGCGGCGCGGGCCTCCCGGGCGCGGACACGCTGCTCCTGCATGAGCTGCTTGAAGCCCTCTTCGTCCACCTTCATGCCCTCGTCAGAGCACATTTCGATGGTCAGGTCGATGGGGAAGCCGTAGGTGTCGTAGAGCTTGAAGGCGTCCGCGCCGGAGAAGGTGCTCTCCCCTTTCGCCTTGTGCTCGGACAGCATGTCGTTAAAGATCTTCATGCCGGCGTCGATGGTCTTGGCGAAGTTTTCCTCCTCGGTCTTGACGACCCGGGTGATATAGCTCTGCTTCTCCCGCAGTTCGGGATACTGGCACTCGTTCTCATGGATCACCGTGTCGATGACCTGATACAGGAAGGGCTCATTCACGCCCAGGAGCTTGCCGTGGCGGGCGGCTCTGCGCAGAAGCCTGCGCAGCACATAGCCCCGGCCCTCGTTGGAGGGCAGCACCCCGTCGCAAATCATGAAGACGGAGGAGCGGATATGGTCGGTGATGACCCGCAGGGACACGTCCATCTTGTGGCTCTTGCCGTAAAAGGCGCCGGTGAGCTCGCTGACCTTGTGGGTGATGTTCATCACCGTGTCCACGTCGAAGAGAGAATCCACTCCCTGGCAGACCACGGCCAGACGCTCCAGACCCATGCCGGTGTCGATGTTTTTCTGCTTGAGCTCGGTGTAGTGGCCCTCTCCGTCGTTATCGAACTGGGAGAATACATTGTTCCACACCTCGATATAGCGGTCGCAGTCGCAGCCCACGGTGCAGTCCGGCTTGCCGCAGCCGTATTTCTCTCCCCGGTCGAAGTAGATTTCCGAGCAGGGGCCACAGGGGCCGGCGCCGTGCTCCCAGAAATTATCCTCCTTGCCGAAGCGGAAGATCCGCTCGGGGGCAATGCCGATCTCTTTGTTCCAGATCTCGAAGGCCTCGTCGTCGTCCACATAGATGGAGGGATAGAGGCGATTCGGGTCGATGCCCACCCAGTCGGGGCTGGTCAGGAATTCCCAGCTCCAGTGGATGGCCTCGCGTTTGAAATAGTCCCCGAAGGAGAAATTGCCCAGCATCTCAAAATAGGTGCCGTGGCGGGAGGTCTTGCCGATATTCTCGATGTCGCCGGTGCGGATGCACTTCTGGCAGGTGCAGACCCGCTTGCGGGGCGGCTCCTTCTCCCCCTTGAAGTAGGGCTTCATGGGGGCCATGCCGGAGTTGATGAGCAGAAGGCTGGCGTCCCCCTGGGGGATCAAAGAAAAGCTGGGCAGACGCAGGTGCCCCTTGCTCTCAAAGAAGCGCAGGAACATTTCACGCAGTTGATTCAGTCCGTATTTTTCCATTTTTCCGTCCTCTCAAAAAATGACGCCCCTGTCCCGAAAGGAACAGGGGCGAAGTTTTCATTCGCGGTACCACCCTGATTCATCGCCGGAGCGATATCTCAAGCGCCCTTAACGCGGGCAGACGCCCCGGTCCTCCCGGGGTGGCTCCGAAGTGGCTGTCGGAGAAGAGCTTGAGATCTCGCACCAGCCGATCTCTCTCTGAAAAGTCTTGCTCCGACTCGTTTCGTCAACGCCGAATAACGCCGTTAGTTTACCCACTTTAAGCGTTTTTGTCAAGAGGCATCCGCTTCATGCCTGTAGGATCTATAGTCAAATCTGAAAAATGACTCCTGCCGTTGCCGGAAAAGCTTTTCCTCGTCTGAGGGACGGTCTTCACGCTTCGCCTTTCAGCTTCGACACGGCGAGATTGATCGAACTTTTCAGTTGTTCGTCCGGCAGTTCCAAAAATGTTTTGACATAGGCCTTGACATATTCTTTATCTGACTGCGCTATCATTGACTTCAGCTTTGTGCGGACGCCGCTGACCAGAAACATATTTGCGGTGAAAGACAGTTCTTTGATCAGATCTTCCCTCTCCTCGGGCGTGAGGAAGGAATCGACATTATGTTTTTTCACAGCATCCATCATGTCAGCAAGTTGATCAGAGCAAACTGTTTGAAGCGGAATAACGGAATCGACAGACGAATATCTCAGCATAACGGAAAGTGGAGGCTCTTCCATCAGGCAGTAATCAGAAATGAGATTATCTTGTGACTGCGTTCCTTCTACGCGCTGCAAAAAAACATTGAAACCGGCCTCTTTCAATCGGCGAACCGCCTCATCCTTGTCCAGGCCTTTAACCTGCGGAACTCTTTTCGCGACATGCAGCGTCACCGTCTGTTTACGCGGGTCCTTCCATTCGCATTTCAGTACTCGATTGTCGCCCTCTTCAAGGCTGCCCGTCTCTACGATCTCTACATGGAATTGTCCTGCCTCAAGCAAGGCCACCGCTTCGCTCTTCATTGTTCCGGCTACATCGGGCAAGGGATAAACAAGCTCCAAATCGACGTCCTTGAAAAGCTTTTCATTGCGGCGCGCAGAATAAACGATCCCGCTTCCAAGACTCTTGTCGTAGTGTCTTATGATCACGGCGTTCAAACCCGCGTCCTTCAAAGCCGTCAGTGCAGCCTCCTCCGGGAGACCGGCAAGCTTTGGGATCGGGTAAAGTGAATCAACAAAGTACTTGATTTTTTGATCCGTCTGTTCATTCATTTCTTTACGCATGGACTTGACCGTGCTCTGCAAAGAATCTACCTTGCTCTGCAGATCCGTCATCTGAGCTTTCAGATTCTGCAGCTCATCAATGGGCGTACGGATGAAGGGAAGATAAATCGACATTTCACGGTCCTTCACGCTGAGGACGCTTTTGGAACCGTCCTTGTACACGACCAGCAAACTATAATAGATATAGTTTGTCATATAACCGCCGGAGCCTTCTGTACTGACCACAGAATTGAGGACCGTGATGTAATTGATTGCCGCCATGAAACTACTTCCTTTCTTTTCTTTTATATCCTTGAAAAACCTGCGAAAACAGCTTCGCCCTCTGCCAGCGCCGTGACATGAGATCCTGAAGGGAGGTCATAAGCCTTGGGTCTGCAGAGAGCGAAGTTTTTCAGTCTTTCTCAAAAGCTTTCTGTTGAAGGAGACGCCGGACGACAGCACCCTCCGGCGCCGGGGCCGGAAGACGCATGAGAAAAGGCATCATGGCCCTTCGGGTGTCCGGAATGGGATTTCCCTCTTCATCCCGCAGTTCTCCCGCGGAAAACGGAACAGGCGCGCCTTGCGGCAGCAGAAGTTCCAGAGGGTCACCGGGAAAAACCTTGTTTCGCTGGGTCAATACAGCGTTTCCCGCTTCATCGCAGCGCTGCACGACCGCCGCGATCTCCGCGTCGGAGAAATAGCTGGCCTCGGCGTAATGCTGCCCGGGCTCGCCGAAGTAAAAGCCCGTGGTATAGGGCCGGTGGCTGCACTTCTCCGTCTCCCGCACCCAGAGCGGATCCAGAGTCTCCCTCGCCAGCGCCGCGTCCAGGGCGTGACGGTAGGCGTTGGTGGTCACCGCCGTATAGTAGGCCGACTTCATCCGTCCCTCGATTTTCAGGCTGGAAACGCCGGCGTCCAACAGCTCCGGCAGATGCTCGATCATGCGCATGTCCCGGGAGTTCAGGATGAAGGTCCCCCCGTCCTCGGTGATCTCAAAGTATTGACCGGGCCGGGTCTCCTCCACCAGATGGTATTTCCAGCGGCAGGGCTGAGCGCATTGTCCCCGGTTGGCGTCTCTGCCCGTGAGATAGTTGGACAGCAGGCAGCGTCCGGAAAAGCTGACGCACATGGCGCCGTGGACAAAGGCCTCCAGTTTCAGATCCTTCGGCGTGTTTTCCCGGATCCTCCGGATATCTGTCAGGGGTGTCTCCCGGGCCAGAACCACGGTATCCGCGCCCAGCTCATAAAGCGCGCAGGCCGTGGCGCTGTTGATCACGCCGAACTGGGTGCTGACATGTCTTGCAAGTTCAGGCGCATGGCGTTTGGCCAGCTCCAGCACCCCCAGGTCCGCGATGATCAGCGCGTCGACCCCGGCGTCCTGCAAAAACTCCAGATAAGCGGGCAGCAGGGTCAGCTCTTCTTCTCTCGGAAGCGTGTTGCAGGTAACGTAGATCTTCACGTTACGGGCGTGGGCATACTGTACCGCCCAGCGCAGATCCTCGTCGCTGAAATTCGCGGCGGCGGAGCGCATGCCGAATTGACGTCCTGCCAGATATACCGCGTCCGCCCCGTAGAGGACGGCCATTTTCAGGCGCTCCCGATCTCCCGCGGGAGCCAGCAGCTCCGCTTTAGCCGCCATAGTCCTGCGTCCCCACGAAGTTGTTGAAGTCTGCCATATTCGTAAAGAAGCGATGGGTCCCGGACTCCAGATCCAGAGCGTAGTAATAGTAGTTCGTGGAAGCCGGATTGAGGGCCGCCTTCAGGGAAGCCAGGCCCGGGTTGCAGATGGGCGTGGGAGGCAGACCGATGCGGGTCCTGGTGTTGTAGGGGCTGTCCTCCGCCAGCATCTCCGCCGTAGGCGCTCCCTCATGCTCCGGATGGACATAGAGGATGGTGGCGTCGATGCCAAGAGGCATCCCGGTGTTGAGACGGTTGTAGATGACCGAGGCGATCAGCGCCCGCTCCTCGTCGTTGGCGGCCTCCTTTTCGATCATGGAGGCGATGATCACCACATCCCGGATATCCATGCCGCTCTCCTCCAGCTGCGCCTGCATCTCCTCGTCGAAGGAGTAGTGGAAGGTCTCCAGGAACTTGTTGATGGCGCTGGCGGGCTGCATGTTCACATAGAACTCATAGGTATCCGGGAACAGAAAGCCCTCCAGGCGGCTGGCGTCGCCCTCTTCCAGATCGGTCAGGAAGCTGTAGTTGAACTTATAGTCTGCAGCCGCGGCCATCAGCTCGTCATAATCGCTGACGCCCTTCTCCTCCATCAGCTGGAACATCTGCCGCATATTGTAGCCCTCCGGGAAGGTCACTTTTACCGTCACAGCGCCGCCGGAGAACGGCGTCATGTGCTGGATCAGGGCGCGGTAGTCGTACGTGGAACGGAGCTCATACTCACCCGGCGCCACTTTGGTATCCGCGTGGGAAAGCCGGCAGAAGGACGTAAACAGCCATTTGTACTCGATGAGCCCCGCGTCCTTCAGCACGTCGGCCACATAGTCGATGTCGGCGTGAGTGACGCGCTTGGTGCCGTTGGGATTTCCATCCTCATCATAGACCGTGACCGTCTCGGATTCAAAAATACTCATGGGGAGGATCACGTTGGCGTTGAACTCCTTTTTATTGAGCGCCAGCACGTCGCTGGCGGCCATCCAGCCCAGGCAGGCCAGGACCACGCTGAGGCAGAGGACAAACACAAAGTACATCAGACCGCCCAGGCAGCCAGAGCGATACTCGTGGCTCTGCCGGATGGGGCGGTAATCCCGCTCGGACTCCTCATCCCCGGTGTAATTGGACGCCTCGTCCCCCGACTTGTCCAGGAAAAGCCGATCTACGGGATTTCTGGCGTCCCCGCTCTGGGAAGCGCCGGACTCCTCCTGCTGTGCAGGGTTCTCCCTTCTCTGGGCAGGTCTGCTGGAAACCGTGTCTTCCACGAGCTCATAATGATTGTTGTTTTCTTCGTTCATGGACTTCCTCCATCCGGGCACCCCCGGAGCAGCGAACGCATAGTATGACCCGGAGCGCAGGAAAGCGCGCTTCCGGTTCGATCAAATCACGCCGCCTGTCCGCGGGGCGGCCGTGAACAATCTGGATTCAGCGGAGAAAGGAACCTGATCATGTTCTGCAATAACTGCAACAACGGTATCTGGATCATTATCCTTATCATCCTGCTCTTCGGTTGGGGCGGGAACGGCATCGGCTGCGGCTGTGGCTGCGGCTGCGAGAGCAACAACTGCGGCTGCGGCGGCTGCTGCAACTGAGCGGAAAACCCGGGGCCTCTTCGGAGGCCCTTTTATTTTTCGTCGATGGCCTCAAGAAGGATGCGGTAGATCTCCGCGTTCTTCTCGTCCACGTCCCGCTCCTGCCCGTCTTTCCTAAAGGGGATTCGGGTCCAGCCGAAATAGTCCGCGGCCCTTTCCGCCGTGCGCAGGCAGCGCCGCAGATACTCCACGTCCTTCTCGTGAATATCCGCATGGGTGTGGTTTTTTGCCTCCCGCCGGCGCATCCGGGCCAGAGAGGTCTCAATATCCACGTCCAGATAGATCACCAGATCCGGTCTCGGCAGGCCCATCTTGACGTATTCCAGGTCGCTGAGCCAGCGGAAAAACTCCGGCAGCTCCTCCTCGGAGAGCTTGGAGCCCTGATGCACGGCGTTGGAGGTGGTATAGCGGTCCGACAGGAACAGGCCTCCCTGCTCGTAGGTGGAGCCCCAGTCTTTCTTATAGGAGGCAAAGCGGTCCACCGCAAAGAAGGTAGATGCCGTATAAGCGTTCACATCGTCCGGCCTGGTGCCGAACTCTCCCCCCAGGTACATGCGGATCAGCGCGCTGCTGTCCTGATCGTAGCGGGGAAAGACGATATGATTATAGTCGATTCCGTCCTTTTCCAGTCTGGCGCAGAGGCGGCGGAACTGAGCGGATTTCCCGCTGCCGTCGATCCCCTCCAGGACGATGAGTTTTCCCTTTTTCATGCGTGTTTCCTCTCAGACTTGACTGAATACGTCTCCGATATTGGCGTGGATCACCAGGTCCGCATAGCGGTCATAAGGCGTGGCGCTGCGGTTGACCAGCACCAGCTTGCTGCCGCGATAGTAGTTGATGAGCCCGGCGGCGGGATAGACGTTCAGGGAAGTGCCGCCCACGATCAGGATATCCGCGTGGCGGATGTAGTGGACCGCCTCGCTGAGCACATCCTGATCCAGAGGCTCCTCATAGAGCACGATGTCCGGCCGGATCACACCGCCGCAGCTGCAGCGGGGCACGCCTTCCCCGTGATTCATCAGCTCGGCGGAATAGGGTTTATGGCAGCGGGAGCAATAGGCCCGCAGGATGCTGCCGTGGAGCTCCAGCACCTTCTTGCTGCCGGCTGCCTGATGGAGACCGTCGATGTTCTGGGTCACCACGGCCCGCAGCTTCCCCTCCTGCTCCAGCTGAGCCAGACGCTTGTGAGCCCGGTTGGGCTGCACCCCGTCAATGACTAGCTTGGCCCTGTGGAAGCGGTAATACTCCGCCGGATCGCGCTCAAAGAAGCTGTGGCTCAGGATCGTCTCCGGCGGGTATTTCCATTTCTGGTTGTACAGGCCGTCCACGCTGCGAAAGTCCGGGATGCCGCTTTCGGTGCTGACGCCTGCGCCGCCGAAAAACACGATGTTGTCACTGCCCTCGATCCATTCTTTCAACTGCGCGATTTTCTCGTCCATAGCTTTTCCCGTCCTTTCATAGATTTTCAAGATATTATACACCGAAGGGGAATAATTGGCAAGTAAACAGCCTGTGAAGTTTTCTTAATCAAAACCACCACTGAAGTGGTGGTTTGCATGAGCCCTAGAAGGGCACGATACAGGCAGAACCCCTCAAGGGGCATCGAAGTTCTGTTCATGCATTA
>CACYLY010000031.1:0-23174 GCA_902775355.1 Oscillospiraceae bacterium | reverse complement strand
CCTTTACCGATACTGTTCATGGAGGGTTATGCTTATGCTAAAGCCTTTTATTCTCCCCGGTAGAACCGGGGGTTTATTGTCGCTAAAGCGCCAATAAAATACGCCCTGGGAACTGTGGTTCCCAAGGCGGTTTTTGCTTCCGGGAGCCTCAGCCCCCGCACTGTTCGATCACGCGCTGATAGCGGGGGAAGATCTCCTCCCACTGCAGCTCGTTTTCCCGGCGGATCACATAGCGCCGCGTGTCCTCGCTGCTCATGTCCCCCCAATAAACGCACACGCGCATGGCGGCGCGCAGAGAAGCCAGGGCCAGATCCGCGCTCTCGGCGACGAGATGCTTTGCCTCGTCCGGGCACAGCCCCGCCAGCTCCTCCAGCATCTCCAGGCCCTTCGCCATCATGCCGACGATCTCGCTGCAGACGGCGCCGGCCACCTGGGTGGCGGCCTCGATCTTGCGCTCGTCCCCTTCCTTCATCGCCCGACGATAGGGGCCGCGGGCCTTCACGTCCTCGTCAATGAGATTGACCATGTAGCTGCGCAGGATCTCGCCGTTGCGGACAAGCCAGTCCGCCCGCTCGTTTTCCGGCAGAAAAGCCCGGGTCAGCTTTGCCGCCCGCTCCAGCAGAGCCGCGGATACGGCGGCCGTTATAGCCGCGCCGCTGCCGGTCTGGGCGCGGGAGTCCGGATCGGCCAGGGCTTTGGTAAAGTCCTCCGCGTCCTTTTTGCGGAAGATCTCGATCTTGATGGATTCGGCCATGAAAAGCTCCTTTCTCAGTCGCGGTTGAATTCCCGCAGCCGAAGGCCCTCGTTCTTCTGCAGGGCCCAGTTGATGCACCAGGAGGAGGTGAACAGCAGCAGATTATTGCCCTTGAAGTCCTGGACCCACTTGGTATCGCTGGTCAGGTTCAGCTTGTGGATATCGAAGTCCTCGTTTTCCACCCAGCGGACCAGCTCATAGGGCATGGCCCGGCGGCGGATGTCCACGCCGTACTCGCTCTTGAGCCGGTACTCCAGCACCTCGAACTGCAGCACGCCCACTACGCCCACGATGACCTCCTCCACGCCGGTATGGGGCTCATGGAAGATCTGGATGGCGCCCTCCTGGGCGATCTGCTGGATGCCCTTTTCAAACTGCTTGCGCTTCATGGTGTCCACCCGCTCCACCGAGGCGAAATGCTCCGGCGCAAAGGTGGGGATGCCCTCAAAGCACAGGCTCTGCCCCTTTTCGCAGATGGTGTCTCCGATGGAGAAAATGCCCGGGTCGAACACGCCGATGATGTCCCCGGCATAGGCCTCGTTGATGATGGCCCGATCCTGGGCCATGAGCTGCTGGGGCTGGGCCAGGCGCAGGGCCTTGCCGCCCTGAACATGGAAATATTCCCTGTCCCGCTCGAACTTGCCCGAGCAGATGCGCATGAAGGCGATCCGGTCCCGATGGGCCTTGTTCATGTTGGCCTGGATCTTGAACACAAAGGCGGAGAAATGCTCGTCCATCGGGTCCACGATCTGATCCCCCGACGTCCGGGGCAGCGGCGGCATGGTCATCTTCAGGAAATGCTCCAGGAAGGGCTCCACGCCGAAATTATTCAGGGCCGAGCCGAAGAACACCGGGCTGAGACGGCCGGCCCGGACCTCTTCGATATCGAAGTCATAGCCCGCGCCGTCCAGCAGCTCAATATCGTCCGCCAGGGTCTCCCGAAGCCGGTGGCCGATGAGCTCGTCCAGCTTTTCCGTCTCGTCCAGGGTACACTCGATGGCGCGGATCTTGCTCTGACCCCGGTGGAACTCGTTGAAAGCCAGGATGGCCTGCTTTTCCCGGTCATAAACGCCCTTGAATTCCTGGCCGCAGCCGATGGGCCAGTTCATGGGATAGGTGCCGATGCCGAACTCGGTCTCCAGCTCCTCCATCAGCTCATAGGGAGAACGGGCCTCCCGGTCCAGCTTGTTGATGAAGGTGAAGATGGGGATGTGCCGCATGGCGCAGATCTTGAAGAGCTTGCGGGTCTGGGGCTCGATGCCCTTGGCGGCGTCGATGACCATCACCGCCGAGTCCGCGGCCATGAGGGTGCGGTAGGTATCCTCGGAGAAATCCTGGTGCCCCGGGGTGTCCAGGATGTTGATGCAGTAGCCCTCGTATTCAAACTGCATCACCGAGGAGGTGATGGAGATGCCGCGCTGTTTTTCCAGCTCCATCCAGTCCGACACGGCGTGCCGGGCGGTGGCCTTGCCCTTCACGGAGCCAGCCAGCTGGATGGCTCCGCCGTAGAGGAGCAGCTTCTCCGTCAGCGTGGTTTTGCCGGCGTCCGGGTGGGAGATGATGGCGAAGGTCCTGCGGCGCTGGATCTCCTTTGTAATCGTTTGATCAGCAGTCATTTTTGCTTCCTTTCGTAAAAAGTTTGGATATGGGAAGAAAAACGCGCTTAAGGCGGTGTCAACATGGCAGGATCATCCTAACTATAATCAAATCGGTTCATGTTACCACATTTTCAGCAAAAAAGCAAAGCTTTTATCTGCATGAAAAATACTTAAAAATACTTGACGGATTTAGAAAATAAGAATACAATAAGCACACAACATGATGGGTGCTGGGTTTTCCCGGCTGAGACAAGGCAATCGAACCTTGAAACCATGGAACCTGATCCGGATAATGCCGGCGTAGGAAACAGAGATGGCAAGGACAGGTTCTCAAGTTGAGAGCCTGTTTTTTCGTCCCTGCTTTCCAATCAAAAAAATGGGAGGTATGGAAAACATGAAAAAAAATCTGACCCTTCGTGCCCTGACAGAGGGCGCCATCATGGTCGCCGCAGCGCAAGTCCTCAGCTATCTCAAGCTCTGGGAAATGCCCTGGGGCGGAAGCATCACCCTGGCAATGATCCCGATCCTGCTCTACGCTGTCCGCTGGGGCCTCGGACCCGGTCTGCTGGCCGGCTTCATCTTCGGCGTGCTGCAGTTCACCTTTGACGGCGGCTTTGCCATCGGCTGGCAGTCCATCGTCGGCGATTATCTGCTTGCTTTCACCGCCCTGGGTCTGGCCGGGCTGATGCACGGCAAGCGCGGCGGGATCTTTACCGGCACCCTCATCGGCAGCCTCGGCCGCTTTCTTGTCCATTATGTGGTCGGCGCCACGGTTTGGGCGGAATACATGCCGGAGAGCTTTTTCGGCATGACCATGCATACGCCCTGGTTCTATTCCCTGCTCTACAATCTTGCCTACATGCTGCCGAACGCGGTCATCTGCCTTGTAGTCTTTGCGCTGCTGTGGAAGCCCATGCGCAAGTATCTCACCGGCGAGGATCTGAAAAAAGCAGCCTGAGCCTGTTTATGGCCAAACAAAAGCCCGAGAGCCAAAGCTCTCGGGTTTTTGTTATATCAGGATGACTTTGTTGAAGTTCTTCTTGCCGCGCTTGAGGATCAGACCCTTGCGCAGCTCCTCGGCGCTGAAGCTCTTTCCGATGTCGGTGACCTTGGCGTCGTCCACGGTCACGCCGCCCTGCTGAATGTTCCGGCGGGCGTCGGACTTGGTGGTGCAGAGGCCGGTCTTCACCAGCAGGCTCATCAGGTCGATGCCGCCCTCGGCCAGGTCGCTCTCCCCGAGCTCCGTGGTAGGCATGTTCTCGCTGGAGCCGCCGCCGGCGAACAGAGCCTTGGCGGAAGCCTCGGCCTTCTTCGCCTCTTCCTCGCCGTGGACCATCTTGGTCAGCTCGAAGGCCAGGATCTCCTTGGCCCGGTTCAGCTGGCTGCCCTCCCAGGAAGCCATTTCGTCGATCTGCTCCAGGGGCAGGAAGGTCAGCATGCGGATGCATTTGAGCACGTCCGCGTCCTCCACGTTCCGCCAGTACTGGTAAAACTCGTAGGGGCTGGTCTTGTTGGGGTCCAGCCACACGGCGTTGCCGGCGGTCTTGCCCATCTTCATGCCGTGGGAGTCGGTGAGCAGGGTAATGGTCATGGCGTGGGCGTCCTTGCCCAGCTTCTTGCGGATCAGCTCCGTGCCGCCCAGCATGTTGCTCCACTGATCGTCCCCGCCGAACTGCATGTTGCAGTCGTAATGCTGGAACAGGTAGTAGAAGTCGTAGCTCTGCATGATCATGTAGTTGAACTCAAAGAAGCTCAGGCCCCGCTCCATGCGCTGCTCATAGCACTTGGCCCGCAGCATGTTGTTCACCGAAAAGCAGGCGCCCACTTCCCGCAGCAGCTCCACGTAATTCAGGCTCAGCAGCCAGTCGGCGTTGTTGAGCATGATGGCCTTGTCCGGTCCGAATTCGATGAATTTCTCCATCTGCCTGCGGAAGCACTCCGCGTTGTGGTCGATGTCGGCCCGAGTCAGCATCTTGCGCATGTCCGTGCGGCCGGAGGGGTCGCCGATCATGGTGGTGCCGCCGCCAATAAGGGCGATGGGCTTGTTTCCCGCCTGCTGGAGCCGCTTCATCAGGGTCAGCGCCATGAAGTGGCCGGCGGTCAGGCTGTCCGCCGTGCAGTCAAAGCCGATGTAGAACACCGCCTTGCCGGCGTTGACCATCTCGCGGATCTCTTCCTCGTTGGTCACCTGGGCGATGAGCCCGCGGGCGACCAGTTCTTCGTAAATTCCCATTTTTACTCTCCTGTATTTTGATTTTGATTTTCCTTTATGATCTCTTCCGCGTGCTGGGCAGCCCAGGCGATCAGCTCGTCGCAGGGCACGCCCTTACGCTTCAGGTCCTGGCAGCGGATGCATCCGAAGCGCTTCACAAAATCCCGGGTAAAGGTCATGGTGAGCTGCGCGATGCGTTTTTTTGCCTCCGCCTCTTCCCCGTCGGCAAAGGGAAAGGCCAGGCCAAGCGCCATGACGGCCCCGGAAGCCGCGCCGCAGATTTCCCCGCAGCGGACGCCTCCGCCCAGGCCGCCGGATACGGCCAAAGCCGTTCTCTTCTCCATGCCGGTATAGCTGCCGAGCGCCGCCAGCACGCTCTGGGCGCAGTTGAAGCCGCAGGCATGCAGGCGCAGGGATTCTTCCTGAACGCTCATCTTTTCTCCTCCTTTAAACATAAAACCCTCTGTCCTTGCGGACAGAGGGCATAAAAATGCGGTACCACCTCTGGATCGCTTTCGCCTCGCGGTGAAAGCCTCACGGAGTCTCGCGACTCCCGCGCTGTATCGGGCGCTCCCGTCGCCGCCTACCCATCCCGCAGGACTTCAGCCGCGCCGCTCCGAACGGTACTTCACGCGCTCCCCTCTCCCCCTTTCACCGGCCGGGGGCTCTCTGCGCAGGAAAAAGCGCGCTACTTCTGTTCTTCCTCGCGTTTACCCGTGCATTATAACGGGAGGATCCTCTCCTGTCAAGAGTCATTCGTTCGCTTGACAAGAAAAACAGCGAATGCTAATATAGTTTCAGAGGTGATTCATCATGTATGAAGAGCAGGACTATCAGTGGGCTCGCCCTTATCTGGGCAGCGATGAGAGCATTCTTTGGAAGGGAAAGCCGGAAAAGCTTCACCTTCTGGAACTTACGGACATCTACATGATCCCCTTCAGTCTTTTATGGGCCGGATTTGCGATCTTTTGGGAATATTCGGTGTTCCACTCCGGCGCTCCCATCTTTTTCATGCTTTTCGGCGGCTTCTTTGTTCTGATCGGTCTGTTCATGGTTTTCGGACGTTTTCTGTTCAAAGCCATGCTGCTGAAAGGAACTTCTTACGTCATTACGGATAAAAACGTGCTGATTTATCAAAAGCAGCAGATCAAAGTTTTAAAGAAGGAATCACTGCCCAGTCTTTCCGTGAAGCGGTTCAAAGACGGGACCGGCACCATCGCGCTGGAGGAGAGCTCTCTCTTCAGAAGAAGAAGCAGATACGGCGCCAGATACACCATGGATATGCGGACGCTTTGCGGCATACGGGACGAACTGCACGGCATTGCCGAACCGGAAAGAGTGCTTCGCCTGCTGCAGACCGACTCGAGTTACTATTCGTAAAAACTCCAAAAAACGATACAGGGAACGGAAGGCTTTCCGGTCCCTGTATTTTATTGCTGTTTTTTAAATCGCTCCGCCGCCTCCAGCTGTTCCCCGGCACTGGCCAGGGTGGTCAGGGTGATATTGTCGCCCCCGTGGAGTCTGGCAAGCTCTTCCTTCCGGCCTTCCCGATCCAGGCGGGTCACGTCCGTGTAAGTCCGGCCGGAGCGCTCTTCCTTGGCGATCAGATAATGGCTGTCCGCCATGGCGGCGATCTGGGGCAGGTGGGTCACGCACAGCACCTGCTTGCCCCGGGAGACCGTGTAGAGCTTCTCCCCCACCCGCTGGGCGGCGATACCGGAAACGCCGGTGTCGATCTCGTCAAAGATCATGGTCGCCACCGGGTCGTGCTCGGCAAAGACGTTTTTCATGGCCAGCATGATCCGGCTCAGCTCGCCGCCGGAGGCGATGCGGCTGATGCGGCCCAGCTCCTCCCCCGCGTTGGCGGACATGAGGAAGCGGATCTGGTCGGCGCCGCTGGCGTCAAAGCCCGGTTCCCCTTCCAGGGGCAGGAACTCCACCGCAAAGCGCACCGAAGGCATGTTCAGCTCCCGGAGCTCCCGGACGATCCGCCCCTGCAGCGCTTCCGCTGCGGCTTTCCGCTTTTCCCGCAAAATCTGAGCCGCCATGCGGCACTGCTTTTTCTGCGTCTCCAGTTCCCGCCGGAGCTTTTCGCTGCGCTCATCGGCGTATTCGATCTGCTCCAGCCTCTCCCGGCACTCGTCCAGGTATGCGATCAGGGCATCCTCGTCCCGGTTATACTTCCGTTCCAGCTTATTGAGCAGCGAAATGCGCTCCTCCAGCCGGTCGTATTCCTCCGGAGAGAAATCCAGACCGTCCCGGAAATCCCGCAGGGTCTCCGCCGCGTCGGACAAAGAGAAGGCGGCCTCGTGAATGGCGGATACGGCGCCCTCCAGTTCCGGCACCAGGGCCGCGGCCCTTCCGGCGTAATACTCCGCGTTCTGGGCCATGGATACGGCGTTTTCCTCGTCGGCATAGAGCAGGCGCAGCGCTTCGTCCAGGGCCTCGGTGAGCTTTTCGGCGTTTCGCAGCAGATCCCGGCGGGAAACCAGACTCTCCTTTTCCCCCGCTTTCAGCTCGGCCCGCTCCAGCTCCGCGATCTGATAGCGCAGACTCTCGCTGAGCCGCTCCTTTTCCACCTCGTCCATGGTGAGCTGCTCCAGCTCCCGGCGGAGGCTGCGGTAACGCTCATACTCCGTCCGATAAGCGGCAAGCTCCGTTCCGACGCCGCCGAAGTTGTCCAGATAAGCAATGTGCCGCCGCTCGTCCATGAGCTGGCGGCCGTCGTTCTGGCCGTGGATATCCACCAGCAGCGCAGCCAGATCCTTGAGCTGAGCGGCGGTCACCGGCGTGCCGCAGACCCGGCAGCTGCTCTTGCCATCGGAGAGGATGCGGCGCTGGAGGATCAGCTCCTCCTCAGGCTCGATGTCGTTCTCCCGCAGCCAGTCCTCGGTGCCGGCCACGTCAAAAACAGCCGTGACCAGGGCTTTTTCCGCGCCCCGGCGCACCAGCTCCCGGCTGACCCGCTCGCCCAGCACGGCGCCGATGGCGTCGATGACGATGGACTTGCCGGCGCCGGTCTCGCCGGTGAGGACGTTCAAGCCCCGCTCAAAGCGGATATCCGCCCGCTCGATCACCGCGATATTCTCGATGTGCAGCTCGTTCAGCATGGCACAGCCTCTTCTTTATCTCAGCTTTTCGTATGCGATCTCGTAAAAACTCTTCAGGCCCAGATCCACCATCAGCGTCTGATGAGGCGAACGGCGGACAATGACCTCGTCCCCTCCCGCCAGATCCGCCACGGAGATGCCGTCCACCGCCAGATAGGCCCGGCGGCCGTGGAGCCGCTCCGCCGTGACGCGAACGGTCCTCTGGGGATCCAGCACAAAGGTCCGGGCGCCCATCACATGGGGGCAGATGGGACTGATGATGATGTTCTCCGCCTCCGGTTCCACGATGGGGCCGCCGGCGGACATGGAATAACCCGTGGAGCCGGTGGGGCTGGAGAGGATGATCCCGTCGCCGGAGAACTGGGAGACCCTTTCGCCGTTGCAAGTTGTCGTCATGCCGATGCAGTCCCCGTAGCCGTGGAGCACGATGTCGTTCAGCGCGTGATCCCGGCAAATCATCTGGCCGTTTCGCTGCAGTTCCACCTCCAGCATCATCCGCTTGGAGAGCCGGTACTCTCCCCGGGCCGCCTGCACGATCCTGTCCAGGTCCTCCGGCTCCAGATTGGCCATAAAGCCCTTGGTGCCCAGATTCACGCCCAGCAGGGGGACGGCCTGGTCCCGCAGCTGCCGCACCACCGAGAGAATGGTGCCGTCGCCGCCGATGACGATGGCCATCGTGCAGTCCGCCGCGATGTCTGTGATCTTCCGATAAGTAAGATCCGTCGGCAGGGCCTCCGGCTCATCGTCGGCAAAGACGGGACAGATGGCGGTCTCAAAGCCGGCCTCCGCCAGCATCGCGCAGCATCTGCGGCTGATTTTCAGATCCAGATCCCGAAAGGGATTGGGGCATACAGCGATCATGGGGATTCCCTCCTTCCAAACGCCTCGTGAGAGGCCTTTACCACAGCCGCCGCGTCTACGGCCGCCGCGGGGTAGTCACCGTTTTTCAGGTGGCAGATGTATTCGATATTGCCCTCCGGTCCGCGGATGGGTGAATAATCCAGGCCCATCACGCTAAAGCCGACGCCGGGCGCGAAGTCCAGGATGCCCCGGACCACTTCCTCGTGGACGGCGGGGTCCCGCACCACGCCCTTTTTGCCGACCTCTTCCCGGCCGGCCTCAAACTGGGGCTTGATGAGGCAGATATAGTCCGCTCCCGGCTTCAGCAGCTCCTTGACGGCGGGGAGCACCAGGCGGATGGAGATAAAGGACACGTCCATCACCGCCAGATCCAGCTCCTCCGGGATCTGCTCCCGGGTGATATAGCGCAGATTGGTGCGCTCCAGATTCACCACCCGCTCATCGGTCCGCAGCTTCCAGGCCAGCTGGCCGTAGCCCACGTCCACGGCGTAGACCTTCTTCGCTCCGTGCTGCAGCAGCACGTCGGTAAAACCGCCGGTGGAGGCGCCGCAGTCGATGCAGACCTTCCCGGCCGGGTCCACGGGAAAGACCTTCAGGGCCTTGTCCAGCTTGAAGCCGCCCCGGCTCACGAAGGGCAGGGCCTCGCCCCGCACCTCGATCTTTGCCGTCGGGTCCACGGGCATGCCCGGCTTGTCCGCCTTCTGGCCGTTCACATAGACCAGTCCGCTCATCACCGTGGTCTTGGCCCGCTCCCGGCTCTCGGCCAGGCCCAGGTCAAAGATCAGCTGATCCAGGCGCAGTTTCTTCATGTCCGCTCTTTTCCTTCTTTACAAAGCGCTTCGGCCGCGGCGGCAATGGACGCCGCGTCGATCCCGGCGTCCCGCATCAGCAGGGCCCGATCCCCATGGGCTACGATCCCCTTGCCCAGGTTCAGCAGCCTGGCGCCCCGCAGCGGGATCTCCCGCTCCGCCGCCTGGCTGATCAGCTTTACGCCCAGGCAGCCCTCGGCGCAGACTTCCTCCGCAGCCACCAGGCGCCCGGTCTTTTTGAGAGAAGCCAGGGCCTGCTCCCAGGGCTGATCGGAAACCCGGTTGATCTTCACGATCTCCGCCCGGATCCCCCGCTCTTCCAAAAGTCTGGCCGCTTTGAGGACCTCGTTGACCATCACGCCGCAGCACAGCAGCGTCACGTCCCGGCCCTCCCGCAGGATCTGCTCGGGCTCGGTGCTGGCCTCTCGATACTCGCCCTCCCCGCCCCGGGGATAGCGGATCGCCACGGGCCCGCTGATTTCGAACAGCGCCTGCTCTAACTGGGCCCGCAGCTCCGCAAAAGAAGCGGGACAGAAGATCGTCATCCCCGGCACCGTGCTGAGATAGGCCAGGTCGAAAATGCCGTGATGGGTCTCCCCGTCGCCGCCGACGATGCCGGCCCGGTCCACCGCGAAGACCACATGCAGCCCCTGCAGGGAAACATCGTGGATCAGCATGTCAAAGCCCCGCTGCAGGAAGCTGGAATATACGGCGAACACCGGCAGGGCGCCCTGCTTGGCAAGTCCGGCCGCAAAAGAAGTGGCGTGGCCTTCGGCAATGCCCGCGTCCACAAAGCGGCGGGGACAGCGCTGGGCAAAATAGTCCAGCCCGGTGCCGGAGGCCATGGCGGCGGTGATGCCAACGATCCGTCCGTCCTTCTGGGCGAATTCCCAGAGGCTCTTGCCGAAGGCCTCGGAGAAGCAGGGACCGCCGCTGCGGATTTCCCCGGTCTTGGGATCGAAAGGACCCACGCCGTGATAGAGCTCGGGGTGCTCCTCCGCATAGCCGACGCCTTTGCCCTTCTTTGTCAGCACGTGGACCAGCACCGGCCGCTTCATTTCCCGCGCCCAGCGGAGCACGCTCTCCAGCTGATGGACGTCGTGCCCGTCTACCGGACCCATGTAATCCAGGCCGATTGCGCTGAGCATGTTGTCCGGCAGGATCTTGGACTTGACCCATTCCTTTACTTGGTGGTTGAAGCGATATACCGGCTGCACCTTCGTAAAAACATCCCGGTAGATCCGCTTGAATTCAAAATATCCCGGCTTGACCCGCAGTTTCTGCAGCAGGCTGGCCATACCGCCCACATTCGGGTCAATGGACATGTTGTTGTCGTTCAGAATGATGACCAGGGGCTCGCCGCTGGCGGCGGCCGCTGTCAGGCCCTCATAGGCGAGGCCCCCGGTGAGGGCGCCGTCGCCGATGAGGGCAACCACGTCGTAATCCTGATTCAGCAGGGTCCTGGCCTTGGCCATGCCCAAGGCCACGGACACGGAATTGGAGGCGTGCCCGGCCACAAAGGCGTCGTCCTCCGCCTCGCAGGGCTTGGGAAAGCCCGACAGGCCCTTGTACTGGCGCAGCGTGGCAAAGCGCTCCCGCCGCCCCGTCAGGATCTTGTGGATATAGCTCTGATGGCCCACGTCGAAAACGACGCGGTCTTTTTGGGTGTCATAGACCCGGTGCAGGGCCACGCTGAGCTCCACGGCACCCAGATTGGACGCCAGGTGTCCGCCGGTCTTGGACACGCTCTGCACCAAAAAGTCCCGCAGCTCGCCGCACAGAGTCTCCAGAGCCTCCTCCGGCAGCTTCTTGACGTCATCCGAGCTGTTGATCGTCTCTAATATACTCAAAACAAAACCTCATTTCGGTTTTCGTCAGTTTCTTCTTACCGCCATGGAATCCGCCAGGGCATCGAGGAAAGCGCATTCCGCAAACTGGCCCTCCAGGACTTTCTTGGCCGCTGCAGTCAGGCGCTCCACCAGCTGGGCGCAGCGCTCCTCGCCGTAGAGGGCCATGTAGGTGTTTTTCTGTTCTTCCCGGTCGGAGCCGATGGGCTTGCCTAGCTCCGCCTCGGTGCTGAGCACGTCCAGCATATCGTCCCGGATCTGAAAGGCGGCGCCCAAAGCCGCGCCATAGCGAGCGGCGGCCTCCTCCTGCGCGGAGCTTCCTCCGGCGGCGGCCACGCCCATCAGGCAGGCGGCGGTGAGCAGAGCGCCGGTCTTGCGGCTGTTGATCTCGTCCAGCCCCTTGGCGTCCAGCTGCTTTCCTTCGGCCAGCATGTCCAGATACTGGCCGCCGCACATGCCGTCCAGCCCCACGGCGTTGGCCAGGTGCATGGCGCAGCGGACCCGACGCTCCGCTGGCAGCTCGCTGCGCAGGATGGTCCCGAAGGCTTCGGCCTGCAGAGCGTCGCCGGCCAGGGTCGCGGTGCACTCGCCGTAGACCACGTGGTTGGTGGGCATGCCCCGGCGCAGCTCGTCGTTGTCCATACAGGGCAGATCGTCGTGGATCAGACTGTAAGTGTGCAGCATCTCTATGGCGCAGGCCACGGGCAGGGCGGCCTTGGGCTCGCCGCCGGAGACCCGGCAAAACTCCAGCACCAGCATGGGCCGCACCCGCTTGCCGCCCGCCAGGAGGCTGTATCGCATAGCCTCAGCCAGGCCGCGGATGGGATAGTCCTCTTCGCTGAGAAACTGCTCGGCAAGCGCCTTGTCTACGATTTCTTTGTATTCCTTCGCCGTCATATCAGGTCTCGTCCTCAAAGGGCAGCTCTTCCGGCTGCCGGTCCGCGCCCTTGCGCAGCTTCACGACCTTCTGCTCCGCCTCCTCCAGCATTTTGCTGCAGGCGGTGAGCAGACCGGTCCCCTCTTCAAAAAGCGCCAGGGAATCGCTCAGGGGCAGGTCCCCCTTCTCCAGATGGCGGACGATCTCGTCCAGCCGGGAGAGCTTCTGTTCAAAACTTTTCGCTTCAGCCATGTTCTTCTCCTTCTTCCACATGCTCCACCAGGCACTCGGCCTGTCCGTCGCTGAAACGCAGCCGCAGCCGGTCTCCGGCGGAAATATCTCGCACGCTCTTCACGGTTTCGCCCCGGCTGTTCAGACTCACGGTGTAGCCCCTTGCCAGGACCCGCAGCGGGCTCATGGCGTCCAGCGCGGCGCCCAGCTTCACAAAGCTCTGGCGCTTGCCCGCCAGCTGCCGCTCCTGGGCCGCCAGCAAACGGTCCCGGAAGCGGTCCAGATCCATGCGGCGGTTGTCCAGATAGACCTCCGGATCCGTCAGCACCCGCTTGCTCCGCAGGGCTTCCAGCCTCTGTCCAAGGGATTTCAGCTGCTTCTCCATGGCCTGGCGGGAGCGGATGGAGTAGCCCTCCAGCGTGTCCCGCATCTCATTCCGGTCCGGCACGGCAATCTCCGCCGCGTTGGAGGGGGTGGAGGCCCGCCGGTCCGCCACATAGTCCGAAATGCACACGTCCGGCTCGTGGCCGACGGCGGAGATCACCGGGATCCGGGAAGCGTAGATGGCCCGGGCCACCCGCTCGTCGTTGAAGGCCCAGAGATCCTCCAGAGAACCGCCGCCCCGGCCGGTGATAATGAGATCTGCCACCTGAAACTCGTTGGCGTAGCGGATGGCGCCGGCGATCTCCGGCGGCGCTTCCACGCCCTGGACCCGCACCGGCAGCAGGATCACCTTGCTCATGGGCCAGCGCTGACCCAGGATGCGGATCATGTCGTGCACGGCAGCCCCTGCGGAAGAGGTGATGATGGCAATGCGGTTCGGAAAGGCCGGTAAAGGCTTTTTGTGGGCCGGATCAAAGAGGCCTTCCTGGCTCAGCTTCGCCTTCAGCTGCTCGAAGGCCACCTGCAGGTCGCCGGCCCCCTCCGGCATCAGCGCGCTGCAGGTGAGCTGATAGACCCCGTCCCGCAGATAGACGCCCACCCGCCCGAAGGCGGTGACGCACATGCCGTTGTCCGGCCGGAAACGCAGCTTGACGGCGCTGTACTTGAACATCACGCACTTCAGGCTGCTTTCCGCGTCCTTCAGTGTGAAGTAGTGGTGTCCCGAGGGATAGACCTTGTAATTGGAGATCTCCCCCCGCACGCATACGTCCAGCAGACGCGGGTCCTCGTCCATACGGGACTTGATATAGCTGTTCAGTTCCGTTACGCTGAGAGCCTGTCTCTCCATGGTTTACTCCTGCTCCGCTGTCGGAAACTCTCCCCGCATGAAACCGCCCAGGACCCCGTTGACAAAGGCCACGGTGTCCGGATCGTCGTAATTCTTGTCCAGCTCCACGGCCTCGTTGATGGCGGCGGCGTTGGGCACATCCTCCATGTACAGGATCTCGCAGATGGCGCAGCGCATCACGGCCAGGGCGGTGCGGGAAATGCGCTCCAGCTTCCAGCCCCGGGCGTAGCGCTCGATAAAGCCGTCGATCTCGCTGCGGTTTTCCGCGATGAGCCCGGTCAGCTTCCGGATATACTCCAGGGAATTGTCGTCGGGATACTCCGCGCAGAGCTCCTGCTCCGCGGCCAGGGTCTCATAGTGCTCCCGATCGAAGAAGCGCTCCAGCAGCTCCGCGGGCTCGGCGCCTCCGGCAGCGGCGGCAAAGCTGAGCTGGATCGCCAGCTCTCTGGCGGCCGTTCTCTTCATCTTCTTTCCCTCCAAGCTCACTTGTCGAAGGCGATGCCGGTAACGTGGACGTTGACCTCCACCTTCTCCAGGCCGGTGGTGGCCTGCACGGCAGCCAGGACCTTCTCCTGCACCGCCCGGGCGACCTTCACCACGCTGCTGCCGTAGGAAACGGTGATGATGGTGTCCACGATCACCTTCTCATCGGCAAACTGGACCTTCACGCCCTTGCTCAGCGTGCGGATGCCCAGCAGTTCGGAGATCTCGGCTCCGGCGGTGTTGGCAAGCCCCGCTACGCCTTCCACCTCCAGAACAGCGTTGCGCACCATGCCGGCGATCACGTCCTCGGAGATGTTGATGCTGCCGTTTTCTTCCCGGCAGGTAATATAATTCTCACCCATGTCAGTTCCTCCTGAAAAACTTGCGAAAAGCAGGTCCCGCGGCTCCCGGCCGCAGTCCGGCTTCATATGCTCAAATGGATTCAGAATATTTTATCATACAATATGGAAAAAAGAAAGAGCTATTTTCCTCTTCACGCAGAAAACGAAAACTGCTCTCCCGCCGGATGAGCGAAAAAGCAGTTTTCTGTTCCGGAACAGCTTAAACCCACAAAGCCTTTCAGCCTTCCTCCTGCTTACCGACCTCCATGTCCAGGATCTGGCGGAACTGGGTCTCGTAGAGCTCCCGATAGGTACCGCCTCTGGCCAGCAGCTCCTCGTGGGTGCCGGACTCAGCGATGACGCCGTCCTTCACCACCAGGATCCGGTCCGCCTTCAGGATCGTGGAGAGCCGGTGTGCGATAACGATGCTGGTGCGCCCTTCCATCAGGGCCTCCAGCGCCTCCTGGATGGCGTTTTCGGTGATGGAGTCCAGGGCGGAGGTGGCCTCGTCCAGGATCAGAATCTTCGGGTCCTTCAGGATGACCCGGGCGATGGAAAGGCGCTGCTTCTCGCCGCCGGAGAGTTTCAGGCCCCGGTTGCCCACCATGGTCTCCAGCCCCTCGGGCTGATTGTGGATAAAGTCGGTGAGGTTGGCGATCCAGCAGGCGGCCTCCAGCTCCTCCGGTGTGGCGTCCTCCTTGGCGTAGAGGAGGTTTTCCCGGATGGTGCCGTTGAAAAGATAACTGTCCTGGGTGACCACGCCGATCTGCTGGCGCAGGTATTTGAGATCGAAGTCCCGCACGTCCACCCCGGCGATCTTCACGCTTCCGCCCAGCACGTCGTAGAGCCGGGGGATCAGATTCACCACCGTGGACTTGCCGGAGCCGGAGGGGCCCACGATGGCGTACATTTTTCCTCCCGGAACGGTAAAGTCGATATCCGACAGCAGAGGCTTTTCTTTGTCATAGGAGAAAGACACGTGTTCGTATACGATGTCCGCGTCCGTCACGTCCGGCTTCTGCCCGTTTTCCGGGGACTGGATGGGATTGGGCATATCGAAGTAGTCGAAGATGCGGGTGAACAGGGCCAGGGAGCGGGTAAAGTCCACATGGATGTTCAGCAGGCTCTCAATGGGCCGGTACAGGCGGTTGACCAGAGCCACGGTGGCCGTGATGGTGCCGACGGTGAGACCGGGATCCGCTTTGGCGATGATGAAATAGCCGCCGGCAAAGTAGATAAGTAGCGGGGCCAGCTGGGTAAACATGCCCATGATGACCCTGAACCACTTGCCGCTGCGCTGCTCTTTGAGCTGCAGGCGGGTGACCTCCTCGTTCACGTCCACAAAGCGCTGATACTCCCGCTCCTCCCGGGTGAAGAGCTTCACCAGCAGGGAGCCGGAGACGGACAGGGTCTCGTTCACCATCTGGTTCATCTCGTCGTTCTTGCTCTGGCTCTCCGAGAGGATCTTCCAGCGGGTCTTGCCCACGCTCTTGGTGGGGAGGATCAGCAGCGGGATCACCACGATGCCCACCAGAGCCAGCTTCCAGCTCAGGGTGAAGAGGGCCACCAGCGTGGTGACCACGGTGACGATGTTGGACACGATGCTGGAGAGGGTGCCGGAGATCACCGAGCTCACGCCGGAGATGTCCGTGTTCATGCGGGTGATGATATCGCCCTGCTTCTCGGAGGTAAAGAAAGCGTGGGGCATGTGCTGCAGATGATCGAACATCTGGTTCTTCATATCGAAGATGATGCGCTGGGAGATCCAGGCGTTGATATAACTCTCCAGCACGCTGATGACCTGAGAGCCGCCCAGGGTGACAAAGGCCATGATCAAAAGCTTGATGAGCAGACCGAGGTCTTTGCCCACCAGCGCTTCGTCCACGATGCGCCCGGTGATGATGCTGGGCAGCAGCCCCAGGACCGCCGAGAGCAGGATGGCCCCGAATACCATCAGAAACTGAAGCCAGTAGGGCTTCAGATAGCCCAGGATCCGCTTGATCAGCGCGGCGTCCACCTTGGGCATGTTTTGTTTCTCTTCCTCCGTCAAAAATCCGCGGGGGCCCATGCCCCGTCCGGGACCAGCCATAGGATCGCTTCCCTTCTCTTCAGATATCCGTATTGTATTGCAGGCGGGTCCTTGCGTCAAGTCGAAGCTGGCATCATCCCTGAAGACCCATATTTTGTGGCGGCGAAAAAGAAAAATGCAATTTTTTGTGGACTTCCCTATTTCGCTATGGTAAAATGCTTTTATCCAACAAGAGAGGAGCATTCGCCATGATTGCCATTCCCGTGATCCCGGGTGCGGCCGACTGGATCAACGCTGTTTTTGCGGGCTTTGATCAAAGCATCACCCTTTTTATTCACAAGCTCTACGTATTGGGCGGAGACTACATGACGCTTGTCATGGAAATCATCTCGCTTTTAGGTAAGTCCGGCATCTTTCTGATCGCCCTGTCCCTGGTCCTGGCCTTCTTCCACAAGACCCGGCGCTTCGGCACCGCCATGTGCGTGGGGCTCTTTCTGGGGGCGCTGTTCGTAAATATCTACCTGAAAGTCGCCATCGCGCGTCCCAGGCCCTACACCATGGACTTCTACAAGCAGCTGTGGCTGATGGTCGGTCAGAATGTGGAAAGTGATTTCTGCTTCCCCTCCGGCCACACCAACGCCGCATTCGCCGCCATGGTCCCGGTGTTTATTCTGGGCAAGAAGCGCTGGAGCTGGCTGGCTCTGGTCTTCGGCGTACTGATGGCCGTGTCCCGCGTCTATCTGGTTGTCCACTTCCCCAGCGACGTAGTCGGCGGCATGATCACCGGCACCATCGCCGGCATGCTCGGCACCATTGCCTCGCTGATCGCGCCCCGCTGGTGGTACCGCTGGAATCTGCTGAAACGGAAAAATGAAGACGAAGAGGATGAAGAGGCATGTTTGGATTCGGCAGACTGAGATTCCGGGGCGTAGATAAAAACTTTATCAGCGACGAGGAGCACATCCGGGACTATCAATCCGCAGAGACCATCGGCCGGGTTCGGCTCGGCAAGCTTTGTCTCTATTACCGGGATCTGGGCCGGAAATACTACGTGCCCTACGAGTATATCGACCGCTCCTTCACCCGCATCAGCGAGTGCCAGCCGGACGACAGCCCCGCTTATTACTACTACCGCCTGATCCTGGTCCACGGAGACAAGGAATTTGCAAACCTGATCTTCAACAAGGAAGAGGACGTGGACCGGATCCACCGCAGACTGCAGGAGATCCACCCCGAGGTCCAGGTAGGCTATGTCCCACCGGCAGACGGGAAATACAGGCCCAAGTTCATGTGATACTCTCCGCTGAAGATCTCGATAAAAAACGAAAAACGCATCGAAGAGCGCTTTCTTCGATGCGTTTTTTCTTTTCTCTCTGCTCTGACAACGTCCTCCGGCTTTCCGCCCGAGCTTCCGGAAGACCCAAAAGCGGTGAAAGTCGGAGAGGAACGGCAAGACGACGCGGAGAACGTGGGAAGCCTTTTCCAAGAAGTCCTGCCACGAGCGCGCAGCACAGGCATGAGCCGTAAGGCCCGTGTCCGTTTGTCTGTCGTCGGAAGCAGCGTCATTGCCGTCATCCTCAGCAGATCGTTTTATCCTCACCACAGCCTTCGGATAAAGAAAAGCAGGTCACAGAACATCAGGCTCCTGCCGTTGCGCATTTTCCCAAAGGTCTCTTTAGCCCTGCAGCGTCAGGAAGCTGCGCTTGGCCGTGATGAGCACCTTTTCCTTTACGCCGGAGCTCTCACCGTCCAGGGACCATTCCAACCCATCCGGCGTCTCCACCAGGATCCTTTCGCCCACCAACACTCTGACCATCGCGCAGTTGGGATCACCGGACAGCAGACTTCTTCCCAGCACATCCCAATCCGCCACGTTTTTGGGCGTTTTGATGAGTACCGCGGCCAATCGCCCGTCCTTCTCCCCGATGATCTCCTCAGGGAGATTGTAAAGGCCGGCGATCAAGCCGTTCACGCTGACCGCGCCGAAGAGGTATTCCCCCTCCTCCTTTACCCCGTCCGCCGTAACGATCATGGGGATGGGCTTCAGATTCGGCAGCTCCCGCAGCCCGTCCAGCACATAGGCGCCGAAGCCCAGCAGGTTTTTCTGCGCCTGATCCGTGGAATAGGCCAGGCGGGTAAAGGCGCCGAACAGCGCATGGTGCAGGAAGTAGCGTTCTCCGAAGCAGCCGATGTCATATTGCCGCTGCCGTCCGTTTGCGATGGCCTTCGCGGCTTCCAAAAGATCCGTCGGGATCTCATGGGAGAGGGCAAAATCGTTGGTGCTGCCGCAGGGGATATAGCCAAGGGGCCGGACAAGCTCTGTCTCGGCCATGCCGCTGATGCACTCGTTCACCGTGCCGTCACCGCCGGCGCAGACGATCAGGTCATAGTCCGCGCCAAAGCGCCCTGCCATTTCCCGGGCCTCGTTTCTGGCTCCGGTCACCGCCACGGTGACCAGATAGCCGCCGTCCATCAGGGCGCGGACGACCGCGCTGAGACTGCGCTGGATCATTTTTCTCCCCGCTACGGGATTGACAAGCAAAAGTGCTTTTTTATCAAGGGGAAAACTGGTTGTGCTCATATGCTGCCTCTTTGATAGCATTTATCAGTGTCCAGGCGGCGGCGGATTCTGTCCGCCGCCGCCTGGAATGAGTCCGGTTTGCCGGGTATGTTCGCTCAGCCGTTGAGGGAGCCGCCGCAGTACTCGCAGCAGCCTGCCGCATCCGGCACGGTGGTAGCGCCGCACCAGGGACAGGTGACCGCCATCTTGGGGGCGTTCCTGGCCTGGACCTCCTGGCGCACGTCCTCGCGGGCCTGGGTGAGCGCGTTCACGATCTCCTGGCCCATGTTGTAATATTCGTTGTACTGCGGGTTCCAGCTGGCGATCTGGCCTACCTGCTGCCCGGCAAGAACGCCCAGCACGTTGCTGACGATCTGGCCCTTTACAATGTTGGCGTTTGTGCCCGCGTTGTGGCGGTTCAGATTGCCGATGGGCTGCTGACCGACCTTGACCGCGGTGGGATTCAGTCTGATCGACATGGAGTCGAAGTACGGGTGGTTGACGTTGATATGCACTTGAAAATCATAGGAGTACTCATAACGGGGCGGAACGTAGCTGACGGAGTGGCCGTCCTTATCGGTACGCTTGAGCTCTGTCCGGTGCTCCTGCACGTCCAAATTGCAGCCGGTGACCTGGGAATAATCCAGCACGTCTGGATTTGCTTCCATGATGTTCCTGGCGGAGGTGACCATGAATTTGTGGGCGTCCTCGTCCAAAAGGACTTTGGTGGAGCCGCCCAGGCTGCGGGTGGTGTGGAACGCGGCCACGTCGGCTTTGTTCGCTTCTCTGTATTCCAACTGAGCGCGGATGTCTTCCACCGTGCTCCGGCGGCGCTCGTTGAACCAGGGAGAGAGCTTGGCTGCACAATCCTTGCAGAGATTGCCGTTCTCCAGCTTCCGATTGCCCAGGAGACCGATCTTGTTGCGGCAGATATCGCAGAACTTTTTATCGAAGAGTCCCATTTAGCTTGCTCCTTTCTTTGTTCCGGCATTCAAGTTTTTGAATCCGTTGATTATTATAGCAGAATGTTCCTGAAAAAGAAACCCCCGAAATCTCTGATTTCGGGGGTTGTCTCGATTGGAGCTGGTAATGTGACTCGAACACACGACCTGCTGATTACGAATCGCCGCGGCATATTGCACTCTTTCCCTTATGTCTTCAGCATTTCCCGCCGCGTTGTTTTCCAGTTTTCCGACCGGTTTTCCGACAGGCGAAAAGGAGTCCCCGGGGAGATCTAACTCCTCGGGGACTTCTGCGTCAATCACTTTTCGCTGTCTTTCTCGTCGGGAGGATGGTCCGGGATCGGGTCCACGGCGTCGGCTTTATGCTTCAGCGCTGCAATGCCTTTCCGGAGCCACGCAGGGATCGGAGCTCCCAGCTCGCCGGCGTTCTCAATGATGCTTCCAAGCTCCGTGAAGATGTACCACACCGCCACGAGCATGGTCATGTAATTCCCATATGTCCATCCCTCAAGGATCGGCGCCGCTGTGCTCTCCAGGATGACCTTGATCGCAATGTCGCAGAGCGCGGCCACCAGCAAGGCCACGATCTCCCCCAGCTTGTGCCAGAGTCCGTCCCGGGCGATGGCGCTTGACCACTCACCTTTCCGGCGGGCTGCCCAGCTGCCGGTGATCCAATCCAGCGCCATGCAGAAGATCAGGATGGCTACGGCCCAGCCCAGCCACCCCCACAGGGCGGTGAAGAAGGCCATAACGGCAGCAAAGAATGCTTTGATCTCGGTCGCTTTGTCGGGTGTGCTCATGATTATCTCCTCCTTTTTGTTAATCGCAAATCAGCATTTCCCAGACTTCCGGCCCGGCTTCGGGTTTACGTTGAAGTTGCCGGTCGTCCTGCCAGGCGTCCAGGCTCTTGGCGGTCTTTGGCCCGAACTCCGCATCTGCTCCCATCCAGCCGCAGCTGTAGCCCCGGCCGCGAAGCAGGAGCTGCATCGCGCGCACGGCCTCGGACTCGTCGCCCTGCTTCACGATCGGCAGCAGAGCATAGCCCCAGCCCTTCGGAGGCGCCGGCAGCGTGACGGTGGCGGGCGTGTCCGGAATGGACGCCGGCTCCTCCGGGACCTCCGCCGCGGGAGGATCGTCCTCGGGATCCTCGTGGAAGTTGATGGCCGAGGCCGCCGCAGCATAGTCCGGCAGACCATAGCCGCGGATGTAGCGGCCGTCGCGCTGGAGCTGGCGGGTGGCCACGGCCTTGTCGCAGTTTCCCTCCATGACGGTAATGGTCTCGCCGTCCACCTCCACCACAACGCCCACATGGTCGGCGGTGCCGGTGTTGTCGCCGGCGCCGGTATCCTGCCAATCGTAGAAGATCACGTCGGCAGGCTGCGGGAGATAGCTGTCGTCCTCCATCCAGCGCCCGGCTTTTCGGTACAGCTCGATCATCTTCGGGCAGCTGCACTCTGGATAGATCCAGGCCGTCAGGCCCAGGATCTGCGCCAGGGCTGACACGGTGGCGGCGCACCAGAAGTCGCCCCGCTGCATCTTGTAGCCTCTGGGCAGGGGCTTGATGCTGTTGTAGATCTCGATGATCGGCCAGTAGCTGTTGTCGGCCTCGCGCTTGCCCTTCCAGGCCAAAGCCTGGGCGCAGACGCGAGCCCTTAAATCTTGCTCAGTCATGATGTTTTCCCTTCTTTCTCATTTTCCGCCCTGAGTCGTCCTCGACGTAATGCACCAGGATCGACCCGTCGGGCTGCGCTGTCTCTACGATCCTGAGCTTCCCGTGATCCTCATGGTCGGCTCCCAGTAAATCCTCAATCTTGTATTTGAGCAGGTACCAGCACTGCTCCAATGACCCAACCTTGCGATAGGGCATTATTCGTCGCCTCGCTTTGCCGCCCGGCCCAAAGGGATCCACAGCAGCACCGCCAGGATCTCCACGCCGATCACGATCAGCACAGTCATCCCGTCCACACCTCCACATACAGGCCCACCAGCTGGGCCAGAGGATGGTACACCGGCGTTCCGGTGCCGCGGGTGCAGATGTAGGTCACACCGTCCTGGGCGTAGTATTTGCCCTCGTAGAGCTCCAGGTTACCCTCATAGGGGATCGGGTTGTCGGGCGTATCTCCCTGGCCGGAACGCTCCACACGGGCGTACAGCGCCTCGGTGCCGGGGCTGCCGGGCGGATAGATCGCCTGGCTGGTATGGAACTGCCGGACGCGGTAGAGCACGCCCTCGTGCTGCAGGCGCTTGTCCAGAGGATACTCCCTGTCCGGGGCCCAGGCCGGGAACAGCTCCACGCCACCCAGCGCGTCCTCATCGGAGAGGCTGACGGCAGCCTGCTCGATCAAAGGTCTCAACTGCCGTGCTTTTTCCTGTGGAGTCATGAGATCACCCCCACCAGAATATCGTAGGCTTCTGCCTTGTCTTCGAGCGGCGGGTCTGTGTTTGCCAGCATCTGAAGATATTCGGCTTCTTCCTCTTGCGTCATTTCACGGATCACTCCGTCAATCATCTGTTTCAAGCCGTTACCTCCTATACACAGATATCGTGCCGCCAGTCAATTGCGAGTCCGAATAGTAGCCTGTGAGCTTCAATGTTCCGCCTACGCTGAGATCTCTGGCAACAAAACCTGAAAGGTTGCCAACCGAAGCTCCTGCGATCGTAACTCCACTGACCTCGGATTGCCCCCCGTTTTCGACCATTTTGCCATAAATCGCATTGCGAGCAGACATGGATGCAGCGTTAGCATTGTAGTAAAAAATCACGTTGTTGTTAAAGTACCAATAAAACCATGATTTTCGGGATGCCGTAATGGTAGCAGAAACAACAATCAGGAGCTGCGTTGTACCGGCTGGTATCGAAAATGTCACCTGAGAAACCGACTCTGTGATCGTTTGCGTTCCCACAAGCGTAAAATCCGGGACGGAACTCCCCCCGCTGGGGATGTTCCCAATCTCGCTGACAAATCCGCTTGGAAACGCAAGCTGTCCGCTGCCGCCGCTCTTGGCGCGGATGGCGTTTGCAACAGAGGTGAGGTCGCTGTCAAGCTGGGTAGAGTCTACGAGTTTATCAACGCTCATCAGTAGTTCCCCCCTTGCCATACCGCCAGCGTAATTGCGGTCACGTTGCCGTCGCTGCCTACCACCAGAAACTTCCCGGCGTTGCCGCTGCCCTGGGCGACATCCAGCTTGCCTGTGATGTCCTGATGCTGGGTCAGAAAGCCGCTGTCGTTGCTCAAATCGCTGGTTTTCGTCGGGATGCTGAGGGTCACC